>SLGN01000260.1 GCA_007123695.1 Verrucomicrobiales bacterium | reverse complement strand
CTTCCGCCGCCGCGGCCTCCGGGGAGCGATCCGTAGCCGACGAGCCCCTTGTGGCGGCCGGAGGGGAGGGGGAAGATGTCGACGCCGCTGCCGTTCAGCCCCCGCTTCTTCTTGCCCCGGGCGCCGAACATGTAGTGGGTGCCGTCCTTCGCCTGGCCGAGGTAGATCATGACGTGCGAGACCCGGTGTCCGGAATTGTAGGTGCCTCCCCAGAAGATGAGGTCGCCGGGCTTCAGGCCTTTTCGTCCGCCCATGCGCTCGGGAATGGTCTTGCTGTGCCGGACGGTGCGTGCTTTGCGGAGCCACGCATACTGATCGAAGCTCGTGCGGGGCATGTCGGGAAAGCCGAGGTCGGCGAGGAGATATTTCATCGTGCCGGAGCAGTCGAGTCCGCCCTTGCTGGGGTGGTCGCCGCCGAACTGGTAGGGAAGTCCGAGCTTGGCGATATGTTCGGCCCTCGCCCGGATCACGTCGAGCAGTTGAAGCATCTCGGGCGAAGGTTTCGAGGTTCCGAACAGACCTCTCGGGGCGGGGCCGCGCCGCTGGTAGCGGTAGCCTTGGAAGGGCAGGGTCGAGGAGGAAGCGGGCTGCTCCGGAGAAAAAACGCTCGTCTCGGGCAGGGTGGCGGGAGCGGCCGGTGGGACCATGACCTGCTCGGGCATCATCGGCGTCGGGCTCGGCGGAGCGTTCCGCTGCCCGAACCATTGGGCCGACAGAGGTTCGGCGAAGACAAAAGCCGCAGAGGAGAGAAGCAGGGAGAGGGAGGAAGGGAAGCCGATTTTTGCACTCATGATACAATTTCCATAAATACAATAAAATTCACTATTCCGCAACTCTTTCAGGCGCGAAAGGTCCGAAAGAGTCAAACACCGCTTCACCATCGGACGGCAGCGGCGTGCAGCGGGCAGAGCGTGGCGGCACGTTCTGCCCGAAGTTGGCCGGTAAGAAACTGGAGACGAAGGAAGCCGCCGACCGGCCCCTACTCGATGCGGTATTGCGACATCGCGGTGGCCACGTCCATGCCGCCGCGGAGGATGGTGTTCCCTTCGAAAAGGGCCGCAGGATCCACGCCCGCGGTATCGGACCAGTCCTCTTCGCTGATCTGGCCGCTCTGGCCGTAGGCGGCGAGGGGGTTTTGATAGGTGACTTGCTCGATCCTTTCCAGGGTGATCCCTTGCTCCTTCATCAGCGCGGCGGTCTTGGGCACGGCGAGAGCGTCGCTGATGCCCCAGTCGGCGGCGCTGTCGACGATGATGCGCTCGGCGCCGTATTCCCGGAGGATCTCGACCATGCGCTCGTTGCCGAGCTTGGTATGGGGGTAGATGGTGAAGGCGGCCCAGTAGCCGCGGTCGAGGACTTCCTTGACCGTTTCCTCGTTGTTGTGGTCGATGATGACCTTGGCGGGGTCGATGCCGACGTCTTCGAGCACGTCCATGGTGCGGATGGTGCCGAGTCTCTTGTCGCGGTGGGGCGTGTGGATCTGGATGGGCAGATCGGCCTCGAGGGCGAGCTGGGCCTGGAGACGGAGATATTTTTCCTCGGCCCGGGTCTGGTCGTCGAAGCCGATTTCGCCGATGCCGACGACGCCCTCCTTGCAGATGTAGAGGGGCAGCAGCTCCATCACGGCCTCGGCGAGCTTCTCGTTGTTCGCCTCCTTCGGGTTCAGTCCGATGGTGCAGTAGTGTTTGATCCCGAACTGGCTCGCGCGGAAGCGCTCGAAGCCGACGAGGGTGTTGAAGTAGTCCTTGAAGGTACCCGGCTCGGTGCGGGGCTGGCCTTGCCAGAAGGAAGGCTCGATGATCGCGGCCACTCCCGCCGAGGCCATGCGCTGGTAGTCGTCGGTGGTGCGCGAGACCATGTGGACGTGGGAGTCGAGAAACTTCATGGGGAGTCGGGTGGGGAGGGGAGTGCCGCCGCAGTCGGGCGGGAAGGTCAGGGTTTGACGGGCGATCCATTCAGCCCCGGATCGAGCGCGAGGGACCGGCCTAGCCCGTCCCAGGTCAGCTCGCCGGACTCGGCGGCGGCGAGTTCGGGACCGAGGAGTGCACGCAAAGGAGCGGCGTCTTCCGCCGGCAGGCTCGCGACGACGAGGGCGGCGGCCTGCCGGTCGACGGGACCGCCGTGATCGACGAGGTGCCCCAGATCGGCGGCGATGGTCTCGTCGACGAAGCCGATGCAGTTTCGCCATGCTTCGGGCGGGAGGGTGCGGCCCGCCGACCATCGTTCGTGGGCGAGATACGAGACGGCTTCGGAAAGCGCGGCGTTGCGGCGGCGGTCGAGGCCGACGATGCGGTGGAGGGGTCGGTTGATGAAGAGCGCCTTGAGCACCATCTGGTTCCAAGCCGGGGCGGCGAAGTGGGCGGCGGGGAAGGGGTTGCCGAGGGCGATCGAGTCGAAGACGTCTACGATGTTGGATCGCAGGCCGTCCACCGCCGCCTCGACGAGGTCGTCGGAATAGGGCAGAATCGGGAAGGCCGAATAGATCGCGGCTTGCTCGCGCAGGTCGGCGGTGTTGAGCAGGGCCGCGACGGTCCCAAGAAAGGTGTCCTTTTCCTGGCGTCCCAGCGCTTCCAGCAGAACGACGCGGGCGAGCCGGAACACGTCCCAGCCTTCCACCGTGAAGCCGGGGCATTCCTCTCCAAGCGCGGCGAGCTGCTCCAGCGTGGCGGCGACGGGAGCGTGCTTGGGGAAATGGCGGGAGACTCCGCTGAAGTCGTAGTAGAAGGGACGGCGTCGGAAGTGCGCCGCGTGTTCGCCGAGGCGCCTGCGGAGCCAGTCGCAGGCGTCGCCGGGGGCGGAGGCGTCGAGAATGTCGAGGAGGAGTTCGCGCATTTCGGGGGGAGACGGAAAAGGTCGGGCTCATCGTGGGCGGCGTCAATCCCCTTGAGTTCCTGAGACGGGGCGTGAAGATGTCGGCATGTCGAAGCTCATGGCTTGTGTTTTCGCTTTGGTTTCCGCCCTCTTCCTCGCCGCCTGCGGCAACGGTTCGGAGGACGGGGGGACGAAGCCTTTCGTCGTGGGAATGGAGCTGGCCTATCCGCCCTTCGAAATGCGCGGCCCCGACAACCGGCCCGACGGCATCAGCGTGCGCCTCGCCGAGGATCTCGCCGAATATCTCGGCCGGCCCCTCGAGATCCGTGACATCGAGTGGGACGGCATCATCCCCTCGCTCCAGTCCGGAAAGATCGACGCCATCATCTCCTCGATGACGCGCACGCCCGAGCGGGACAAGGCCATCGCCTTCTCCGACGGCTACGTCACCAACGGCCTCTGTCTGCTCGTCCGGGAGGACTCCGAGATCCAGTCCGCCGCCGACTTGAAGCCCGGAGAGCACAAGGTCGCGGTGAAGCTGGCCACGACCGGTCACCAATGGGCCCGCAGCGAGATGCCCGGCCTCCAGCTCGTCGTTCTCAGCGACGCCGCCTCCTGCGCCCTCGAAGTCGTCCAGGGAAAAGCCGACGCCTTCGTCTACGATCAAATCTCGATCTATCAGTACTGGAAGAAGTTCGAGGGCGAGACCCGGCCGATCCTCGATCCCATCCGTGAGGAAACCTGGGCTATCGGACTGCGATGGGGCAATGAGGAGCTTCTGTCGCGGATCAACTCCTGCCTCGCCGAGCTCCGCGAGGCGGGGCGCTTCGACGAACTCGCCGAGCGCTACATGGCCGAGGAAAAGCGCACCTTCGAGGCCATGGGCGTTCCTTTCATCTTCCACTGAGCGGATGGTTCCGGCCTGCTTCCGCTGGGGAAGCCAAGCTCTGCCTGAGCAGGTCCTTGCACGGATTGGAAACAGGGCCATCTTTTCGGATGCTTCGCAGAATCAAGCCCCTTTTTTCCGTCTTTGCCATTTGGGCGGTGGGGGCGGTTGCTGCTGGAGAGTCGGGCTCGGAAAGTCTGCCCTTTTTCGCTATGGACACGGCGGTTCAGGATCTGTCCCGCATCGACATGCTCGAAGAACTGGGCTACGACGGAGTCGGTTGGCGCTTCGAGAACTACCAGCAACTCTCCACCTCCGTCGCCCGCATCCGCGAGTCCGGTCTCAATCTCCATGCAGTCTACGCCAACTCCACTCTCACACAGGACGGGATGGGTTTCCGCGGCGACATTGACACGAGGCTCGAAGCGATCGCAGGCACGGGGGCGGTTCTGTGGCTCGCCGTGAAAAGCTCCGAATTCCCGCCTTCCGATCCCGCCGGCGATGCCGTTGCCGTGCCCGAGCTGCGCCGGCTCGCCGAGAGGGCGGCGAAGCATGGCGTTCGCATCGCCCTCTACCCGCACGCAGGGGCCTGGATCGAGAGGCACGACGACGCTCTGCGCCTGGCCCGGCAGGTCGATCGGGAGAATTTCGGCATCTCCTTCAATCTCGCGCACGCCCTGCGCGTCGGCGACGAGGCGAGAATTCCCGCGATCCTCTCCGATGCCGGACCCCTCCTCTTTCTCGTGTCCTTGAACGGTGCCGACCGCGACGCCGCCGGGGAGGCGTGGGACCGACTCGTGCGTCCTCTCGACGAGGGCGACTTCGACCTCGCCGGGCTCCTGCGGGAACTTGGACGCGTCGGCTACCATGGTCCGGTGGGGCTTCAGGCGTTTGGGGTCTCCGTTCCTCCGAGGGAGAACCTGCGACGCTCCATCGAGGCATGGCGCCGCCTCCAAGCCGATGCGCTGCTGGACAATGGTGCCGGAGCCGCAGCGGAGCGTTGACGCAGCCGGTCAATCCGCGATCCATTTTGGTTGGCACAAGAAAGTTTCGCTCGGGGCGAAATGTGCTACTTTCTTCCGTTGGTGGCGCAGGGTTCTTTCTTTCCACGTTCCGGCGCTTTCCCGCTCCTTTCCTGCCCGGCATTCCCGGCAAATCACTTCCCGATTCCCGCAACATTCTCCATTCCGCCGCCCTTCGAGACTGCGATGAAACCGGTCGCCATCTTTTTCCGCGCCATTCTCCTTGCGGTGTTCACCCTGTCCCTTCTCGCCGGGGTCATCTTCACCGACTACTTCCTCCGCCACGAGGTCACCCGAAAGGCGAAGCGCTACTTGGCTGAGAGAGGAGTCGAACTTGTGCCGGAAAGCAGCGTCGAAGCCGCTCGCTCCGGCGAGATCCCGGTGCTAGAGCAGCTCGAAATCGCCGGCGTCGATCTCGGTCGCGGCGACTCCCGGGGATACACTCCGCTGCTCGCCGCCATCCAAACCGGCAATCTGCCGGTGGTCGAGTTTCTCCTGGAGCGGCCCGCTGCGGTGGCGGATTCCGTCGGCAGGATGACCCAGCCCGAAAGGCTCACCCCCCTCTCCGCCGCTCTGTCGTCCCGCGATTTCAGTCTTGCCGACCGGCTTCTCGCCAGCGGCGCGGATCTCGCCGTCGATGCCGAACCCGGCGTGCCCTTTCTCATCTCGGCGGTAGTTTCCGGCGAGGCCGAAATGATCGACTACCTGCTCGCCAGCGGCGTTCCCGTCGATTACCGCAGCGCGCAGCGCAACACCGCTCTTGCCTACGCCGCCCAGCGCGACGATTCCGTCCTCGTGGGACGCCTGCTCGAGGCCGGGGCAAGTGCGGATGCGGCGGGGTTGTCCGGCGACCCGCTTCTCGTGGAATCGGTAAGAAAGGGGCGCCGCGAGGTTTTCGACCTTCTCCTTGCTGCGGGCGCCGATCCCGACGTCTCCGCCTCCGAGGGGCAGGGCGGCAGGGCCACGGCGCTCACCCGCGCCGTGGAGCGGGCCGAGACCGATGTGCAGGATGCTCTTTTGGAGGCCGGAGCGAGCCCCGACGTCGCCGGACCTTCCGGAGATCCACTCGTCCACGAAGCGGTCGCCTCGGGCGACCTCGACCTGGTGGCCAGGCTCCTCGCTGCCGGAGTCCGCACCGAAGTTCTCTCATCTGGCGGATCCTCGCCCCTCCTTGCGGCAGTCGAGCGCGAGGATCTCGAACTCGTCGATTTGCTCCTCGCCAGCAGCGCCGACCCCTCCTTTTCCGGGACGGACCACGACGCGCCGCTTATGGCAGCGGTGTCCCTCGGCAATCTCGGCATCGTCCGCCAGCTTCTCGAGGCCGGCGCCGATCGCGACGGGGCCGCGCTTCTGGGGGAATCGCTCCGCCGCCGCGACGATCCGCTCATGGGCCTGCTGCTCGAGACCGGGATCGATCCGGAGAGCATCGACTCCGAATCCGGTGAGCGGATCTTCGACCTCGCCGTCCGCGAAGGTGCCACCGGCGCGGTGCGGACTCTGCTGGCCGCCGGCGCCAAAATCGGGGACAATCTCTGGGCTGCGCTGCTGACGGGGCAAGACGACCTCATCCGGCTGATCCTCGCGGCAGGGGCGAGTCCGCGCCAGCCCGGCCCCAAGGGCGAGGATCCACTCGACTACTGCCTCACCAACGAACGCTACGGAGCGGCCCGCGTCCTTCTTGCGGGCGGTGCGAATCCCGACGCGAAATTCAATGGTTCCGAGACTTGGCTCTCCAAGTCCCTGCGCGAAGGCAACGCGGAACTCGCTCTCGCCCTTGTCGAGTCGGGCGCGACCGTCCGGGGCGTGCGCGCCAGCGACGGGCACACCCTCATCGGCTGGGCGCTCGCCCACAAAATGAGCGATGTCGCCGTTGCTCTCACCAAGGCCGGCATCGACACCGAAGAGGAGGAGCGGACCCCGGCCCGGCCCGAATTCCGCGAAATGTTCGAGAGCACCACCTTCCGCTACCACCTCCAAGTCGACAGCCGAATCCGCCCCATCATGATCGCGGCCGCCCAGCGGGACCATGCCGTCGCACAGGCCCTCATGGATGCCGGCGCCAACGGTCGGGCCTACTCGCGAAAATATCTCGCCGGCGCCATCGTCGGCGCTTGGTACAAAGACACCCGAATGCAGCAGATCTGCCTTCTCGGCAAAGTGCCCGACCCCCAGCCCCGAAAGGTCGTCGTGAATCTCTCGACCCAACGCGTGACCCTCTACGAAAACGGTGTCGCCACCTTCTCCACGCCCTGTTCGACAGGCAAGTCGGGCTACCGCACTCCGCCCGGCGAATACGTCATCAGCGACAAGCACCGCCACCACAACTCGAGCATCTACGGCTCCAGCATGCCCTTCTTCCAGCGCTTCAGCTTCGGGGCTTTCGGCTTGCATCAGGGCCACCTGCCGGGCTACCCCGCCTCCCATGGCTGCATCCGCTTGACCTACCAGGGCGCGCAGACGCTCTTCGGCAAGCTCCAGGTCGGCGACTACGCCGTCATCGTCCCGTGATCCGATGCGGTGTCGGCCAGGACGCGAGGTCGCGGCCGAGGAACAGGGCGAATTCCAGATCGCGCCCCGCACCGTAGGAAACCGTGAACCGCGCCGCTTCTTCGGCGCCATCCGCGAAGACATCGGCGAACTCCTCCGGCAGTTTGCCGAGCGGCACCAGAACAAGAGCGTTCCTTCCTACGAGCCCGTCTTCGAGCGGATTGTTCCAGATTTCATATTGTGAATGGATTCCCGGCCGCGAATCCCAGCGGTAGACCCGCGGGCGGTCCGGTAGTCCGAAGGCGAGATGGCTCGCGAGATCTCGGTGCCCGGCCACGACGAGGAAAGCCGCCTCTCCTTCGTCCGCCAGCGACAAGCGCGCCTTTTCCACCTCGGCGACGAGTCGGTCGTGGCCGAGGATGCGGCGGTCGGGGTCCGCCTTGTGGCCCGCATTGCCGAGCAAGGCAAAGAACGGCGGCGCCGCATAGAAATAGCCAGACAGTGCGATCCCGAAAGCGAGAGTCCACGGCAGCAGGCGCTTCCACGAAGACGGAGGAAAAAAAGCCGGAACGCGGCCCGCATACCAGGCGCCCGCGAGAACCAGCCCCGACACATAGAACACCGCCGCCCAGTTCGGCTGCATGCTCTGGCGCAGGGCGAGCAGCAGCATCGCCGCCAGAGGCAGCGCCCCGAAGACAAGGAGAAAACGGAGGTTTCGCGGCGCGTGGAGAAGGCCGGGAAGGCCCACCAGGCAGAGCGAAAGAACCACGAAGGCGGTCCCCGGAGAGAGGACCCCGAACTGCGTGCCGAGGAAGGACAGAAACTCCCCGGCCCGCTCCACGACGGCAGTCCCGATCCCCGTCGGCGCCTCCGCCGAGCCTTCGAAATGGTGCGCCGTGTGGCGGAAGGTGATCCATCCGTGGCGGGCGTTCCAAACCAGCGGCGGGACCAGAGCGAGGTAGGATCCCAGCAAGACCGCCCAGATCCCCGGTTTCCGCAGCAGCGGCCGCGTGCCCGGTCCGGTAGCGAGGAAGAGGATCGCGAGCAGCGGGAACAGCATCATCATCTGCTTGAAGAGATGCCCTGCCGAAAGCGCCGCGAAGAGCAAGGCGAGCGAGCCGTTCCCGACGCGGCCCGAGGTCCATCGCCAGAGAGCCACGAGCGCCGCCGACCAGCAGACCACGAGAGGAGCGTCAATGGTGAGAAAAAAGGAAAGAACCGCGTTGGCCGGGGCGGCTGCGCCGAGAAGCAGGGCGTACCAAGCCGCGCGGGCGTCGAAGAGCTCGCGGGCGAGGTGGTAGAGCAGCAGAAGCGAGCCGGTTCCGAGGAGCGCCGCCGTCGCTCGGATCGCCATCAGGCTGCCGCCGAGCACGCGGTCGACGAAAGCGTAGAGCCAGGCGATGCCAGGCGGCTTCGAGTAGTAGCCGTAGTCGAGGCGACGGCTCCAATCCCAGTAGTAGGCTTCGTCGCCGGCCGGGTTCGTCGCGAAGATCGCCGCGTGGACGATGCGCAGCACCAGAAGCGCCGCCACGAGAAGAATGGCGCGTTGCAGATAGGCGGAGGAAGAAAGCATCGACGGCATGGAAGGCAAATGACACGCGGTCAGGGACACAAGGACGCTGGAACGGATCGTGGCGAATTCCATCGATTTCAATCCGATCGTTCATTCGGATCTCCTTCCCGACACCGTTTCCTCGGTCGAAACCTAATCCCTCATCACATCCTTCTGCAAATCCCGCAGCACCCGCAGATCTCCCCAGTCGGCCCCGCGCATCCTCCGAGCGCCGGTCTTCCGCTTTCCGCCGAAGCTCCTCCCCTTCGCCTTCTCCCGCTCGAAAACTTCATCGACGAACTCCGCCGATCCCAGCACCGCCCCGTCGCAAAAGTAGCGCACCCGGTGCCGCAGCGCCGCGCCGAGGCTCATCTTCCCGCCCGAGTTCACCACCGCCTCGACCTCCTCGTCCGCCATCCCCAGCCGACCAGGCTCGCCGCGCTGCCTGTCGCCCGCCACCGCCCGCCCCTCGTCGTAGAGCAGCACCCGGTAGCGTGCCAGAGTGCGCACCCAGTCATGACGGAAGCCCGCGTCCCGCAGCGCTTCGTCCAGCGCCCGGCCCAGCCCCTCACGGGCCAGTGCCGCACGCCGACCTCCCCCGACCGCCTCCCCGTAGCCGCACCAGCGGTAGTCCTCCGGTTTCGCCACCATTCCCGCGCGGATGGGATTGAGATCGATGTAGGCCGCCACCGTCAGCAGCGCCGCCTCGCTGTCCTCGATCAGCACGCTCTTGTAGCGTTCCTCCCACAGCGTCCCGACCCG
>SLGN01000500.1 GCA_007123695.1 Verrucomicrobiales bacterium | reverse complement strand
TCTGCGCGTCCGCAAAAAACCGTCTCTTGGCAGCCTCGCCGCCGCCGCCCGCGCCGAGGAGCTCGAGACGGCTGGGGGCGGCGCCATGCGGGTGCTGCTGCGCTACTCCGGCACCGAGCCGCTGCTGCGGATCCTCGTCGAGGGCCCCGACCCGGCCGCCGTCGAGACCGCCGCCGACGGCCTCGCCCAACTCGTCCGCGAGGAGATCGGCGAATGAAGGCGATTGGCCTCTTCGTCGCCGGGACCGACACCGGCGTGGGCAAGACCTGGTGCACGGTCGGGCTGGTCGCGCATCTCCGCGCCCTCGGTCGGACCGCCGTCGCCATGAAGCCGGTGGAATGCGGTGGACGGGAAGACTCCCTCGCCCTGCGGCTCGCCTGCGGCGGGGACGCCGCGCCCCCTCTCGACGAGATCAATCCCTACTCCCTGCCGGATCCACTCGCGCCCGCATCGATGCGCCCGCCGCCGCAGATCGACTTCGCCCGCATCCTCGCCGCCTACCGCGGGCTTGCGGCCGACGGCGAGATCGTCCTTGTCGAGGGCGCGGGCGGCTGGCTCGTGCCCCTCGACCGCGAGCGCACCATGGCGGACCTCGCCGCCGCCCTCGGCCTGCCCGTTCTCGTCGTCGCCGCCAACCGCCTTGGGGTCCTCAACCACACCCTCCTCACGGTGCGGGCCATCCGCGCGGCGGGACTGGAATGCCGCGGCGTCTTTCTCAACGACCTGCCCGGCGCGCCCGGCGCTTCGACCGACGCCGATCCCTCCCGGCGCAGCAACGCCCGCGTGCTGCGGGACCTCCTTCCCGGTCTCGACGTGTTCGAGCGCGATCCCGCCCAAGTCGCCGCGCTCTTTCCGCGCGGCTCCTGATGCCGCCGGAAGCCGGGCTTGTCGAAGCACCTCCCCTGAGGCATCGTGCCGCCTTTCTCGCACCTCCCGGCGGCGTCCCGCCATCTCTTCCCATGCCCTCCTCCGCCCCTCTCGGCCAACTGCTCCTCACCGGCGTTCCCGGACCCGAACTCGATCCCGACACCGCGCGCCGCTTCCGCAAGCTGCAGCCCGGGGGATTCATCCTCTTCGGTCGCAACATCCGCTCGCCCGAGCAGCTCCGGAAGCTCATCGACGATCTGCGGGACCTCAGCGACACCGAGCCCTTCGTCACCATCGACCAGGAAGGCGGCCGCGTTTCCCGCCTCCGGCTCATCGGCAGCGAACCGCCCAACGCGCAGCAGCTCCGCGAAAAGGGCGACCCCGCCCTCGTCGAAAGGCACGGCCGCCTCACCGGGCGCATCCTGAGGCTCTTCGGCTTCAATCTCGACCTCTGCCCCGTGCTCGACCTCTCCTTCGACGACGAGGCGGACAACTCGCTCAAGGGCCGCTGCTGGGGCCGAACCCCCGACGAGGTCATCCGCAACGCCTCGGTCTTCAACCTCGCGATGCGCAAAGAGGGCGTTCTAAGCTCGGGCAAGCACTTCCCCGGATACGCCTCGGCCGCGTGCGACCCCCACCACGAGCTGCCCGTGATCGACAAGACCCTCGAGGAAATGGAGGCCGCCGAGCTGCGGCCCTTCCGCGCCCTCCTGCCCGATCTCGACAGCGTCATGACCTGCCACTCGCACTATCCCTGCTGGGACGCCGAGAGGCCGCGCTGGCCCGCCTCGCTGTCGAAGAACATCATCGGCCAGTTCCTCCGCAACCAGCTCGCCTACGAAGGCCTCGTCATGACCGACGACCTCGACATGGGCGCGGTGCTCAACGAAGTGAGCTTCGAGGAAACGATCCGCGCCTGCATCGAGGCGGGCAACGACCTCGCCATGATCTGCCACCGGGTCGAGCTCGTCGAAAAGGCCGCCGAAGTCATGGAGACCTTGCCCGACCCGCTCGTGCACGACGCCCTCGAACGGATCGAGCGCACCAAGCGACGGCTCGCCGCACCCGACCCCTGGTCCCTGGAGCGTTTCCAGGAGATCGACGGAGAAATCTGGAACCTGCGCATCGACACTCTCGGCGAGGAGCGGGCCCGCATCCTTAGCGTCGAGGACGGCAAGCGCTCGCCCGTGGAACTCTACTAGACCAAGCGACCCCGCCCCAAAAAGGACCCGAGTCGGTATCGAAATCGGTATCGAAACCCAACCCGCCCCCACACCCGATTCCAGAACCCCAAAAGGAGCCCGCAGCACGGGCTTGCTCCGGGAGCGACCGTGGCGCATCGTAGCCGGGTGATGCGACGCCTTGCCCTCCCTCTCCTCGCCTGCCTGCTGTCCGCCTTCTCCGCCGCAGCCCAGGACGGCCCCTGGAAGCGCCCCGAGATCAAGGGCCGGCCGCTCGAGGGACTGCGCGTCGGGCTCGACATCGGCCACCACCGGAACAGCCCCGGGGCCATCAGCGCGAGGGGGAAGACCGAACTCTCCTTCAACGCCGCCGCCGCCCGGACCATCGCGCGGGTTCTCCAGGGCGCCGGGGCCGAAGTCGTCCTCGTCAACGCCGACGGCAGGGTCAGCTCCCTTGCCGAGCGCCCCGCCATTGCGGCGCGGGCCGGAGCCGACTGCTTCGTCTCGATCCACCACGATTCGGTGAACGACAAATACCTCCGCAAATGGACCCACGAGGGGGTGGTGCGGACCTATTCCGACGAGTTCCGCGGCTACAGCGTGTTCACCTCCGCGAAGAACCCCGAGGCGGAGAAGAGCCGCGCCCTCGCCCTCAGTCTCGGTGCCGCGCTCCATCGGACCGGGCTGCGGCCCACGCTCCACCATGCCGAGCCGATCAAGGGCGAAAACCGCCCTCTCCTCGACGAGCGCACCGGCGTCTACGAATTCTCGGACCTCGTCGTGCTCAAGACCGCGACGATGCCCGCCATCCTGCTCGAGTGCGGCGTCATCGCCCATCGCGAAGAGGAACTGCTCGTGCAGCGTCCCGACTACCAGGAGCTGCTGGGGCTCGCCCTCGTCGAAGCTCTCGCCGAAGTCTTCCCGGCCCGGGAGAAGTCCCCCAGAAAGGGATTCTTCAGAGGCAAGGGCTGACCTTCTCCGCAGAGGAGCGTCTCCGCGACGCCGCCCAATCCGTAATTGACTCGGGGGAAGACCCGGCCATGGTAGCCCGGCAACCGGGGTTCCCGCCCCGCCCGTCCTTTTGAAACTATCGCGAACCGATACCCAAACTCTGCCATGTCAGTCCTCGTTGGAAAGCCCGCACCCTCCTTCACCGCCCAAGCCGTCGTCGACGGCCAGATCGTCGAGCAGTTCTCCCTCGACCAGTACCGCGGATCGAAATACGTGATCTTCTTCTTCTACCCGAAGGACTTCACCTTCGTCTGCCCCACCGAACTCCACGCCTTCCAGGACCACCTCGCCGAGTTCGAGAAGCGGGACGTCGCCATCGTCGGCTGCTCGACCGACACGGAGATGTCGCACTGGGGCTGGCTGCAGGTGCCCCGCTCCAAGGGCGGGATCGAGGGCGTCACCTATCCGCTTGTGGCCGACACCAACAAGACCATCTCCGCAGCCTACGACGTCCTCGTCGGAGACTACGACCTCGACGAGTTCGGCGAACTCGTCGTCGATGGCGAGCTCATCGCCTACCGCGGACTTTTCCTCATCGACAAAGAGGGCATCGTGCAGCACCAGCTCGTCAACAACCTCCCCCTCGGCCGCTCCATCAAGGAGGCCATCCGCATGGTCGATGCCCTCCAGCATTTCGAGGAAAACGGCGAAGTCTGCCCCATGGACTGGGAACTCGGCAGCGAAGCGATGCAGGCCAACCACGAAAGCACCGCCGCCTACCTCGCCAAAGGTTCCTGACAAAAAAATCCTGAACGCAGCTTGGCGTCCCATCCCCTCGCCTGTTGGTGATCCGGCGTTCAGACGTTCCGGCAACCGGCTTCCGCCTTCCGTTGCGGGATTCCCCACACGCGGCGTTCGATCCCGCGTTGGGCATTCTTGGGGCGCAATTCCGTTGCGCCGCCCCCATCCCATGCCGTAGACTCCCGGGCCATGAGATCTCCCTCGCCCTTCCTCCCGGCCCTTCTGCTGCTCCTGTTTGCGTCCTTCCCGCTCCAAGCCGAGCCCCGCCGCCCCAACATCCTCGTCATCATGGCCGACGACCTCGGCTGGGGAGACATCTCCTGCCAGGGCGCCTCGACCTACGAAACCCCTCACATCGACCGGCTCGCGGCAGAAGGCGTGCGCTTCACCAGCGGCTACTGCACCGCTTCCACCTGCACGCCGACGCGCTACTCCTTCCTCACCGGCATCTACGCCTTCCGCACCGAGGGCACCGGGATCGCCCCCCCCAACGCGCCCGCCATCATCCTGCCGGGCACGCCGACCCTGCCCGGCGTCCTCAAGACCGTGGGCTACCGCACCGCCATCGTGGGCAAGTGGCACCTCGGCCTCGGCGGCCCCGACGGTCCCGATTGGAACGGCGAGATCCGCCCCGGGCCGCTCGACATCGGCTTCGACCACTGCTTTCTCCTGCCCACCACCAACGACCGGGTTCCCCAAGTCTATCTGGAAGACCTCCGCATCCGCAACCTCGACCCCGCCGATCCCCTGCGGATCTACAAGGAGCGCCCCTCCGACGACCATCCCACGGGCCTGACCCACCGCGAGACCCTGCGCATGAACTGGACGCACGGCCACAACGGCACCATCCACAACGGGATCAGCCGCATCGGCTTCTATACCGGGGCCGAGGCGGCCCGCTTCCGCGACGAGGATCTCGCCGACACGTGGGTCGAGCGGGCCGTCAAATGGATGGAAAATGACGCCGCCGAGCCCTTTTTCCTCGTCTTCGCCTCTCACGACCCCCACGTGCCCCGCATGCCGCACGAGCGTTTCCAGGGCACCACCGCCCACGGCTACCGCACCGACGCCATCATGCAGTTCGACTGGTGCGTCGGCGAGCTGATGTCGGCCCTCGACCGGCTCGGCGTGGCCGACGACACCCTCGTCGTGCTCTGTTCCGACAACGGACCCGTGATGGACGACGGATACGCCGACGGCGCCCTCGAAAAGCTCGGAGAACACCGCGCCGGCGGTCCATGGCGGGGCGGCAAATACAGCGTCTACGAAGGAGGCACCCGCACCCCTTTCATCGTGCGCTGGCGCGGCGTCGTCGAGCCCGGCGTTTCCGACGAGATCGTTTCGACCATCGATCTCTTCGCCAGCTTCGCCGAACTCACCGGCGCAAAGCTGCCGCCCGAAGCCGCCCCCGACTCTGCCCAGATCCTCGGGGCGCTGCTCGGGGCGCAGGGAGCGAATGGACGCTCCGAGCTCGTTCAGCAGGACAACGGCAATGGCGGCAACTACGGCTTTCGCTCGGGCAAGTGGAAGTTGGTGCGGCACGATTCGCGCCGTGCCCGCAACATGGTCGTGGAGCGGCTCCTCGAAAACACCAAGGTGCCGCGCTTCGAGCTCTTCGATCTCGAGAACGACCCCGGCGAGCGGCGCGACGTGCTGGAGAACAACGCCGACGTGGCGGCAAGGCTGCGGAACAAGCTCGCGGCCATCATCGCCGGCGAGCGCTCCCGCTGAGCCGCCTCTCCCGCCCGCCATGGCCCTGCTCGAAGTCCGCGACCTCAGGACCTCCTTCCACACCCGCGACGGTATCGTCCGGGCCGTGGATGGAATCTCCTTCGACCTCGAACCGGGCCAGACCGTCGGCATCGTCGGCGAATCGGGCTCGGGCAAGTCGGTGGCCTGCTACTCGCTGCTCGGGCTGCTCCCCATGCCGCCGGCACGCATCGAGGGAGGCGAGGCGGTCTTCGACGGCATCGACCTGCTGCGGCTGGGCGAGCCCGAACTCCGGAACATCCGGGGTCGGCGCATCGGCTTCATCTTCCAGGATCCGATGACCTCGCTCAACCCCTACCTGCGGATCTCGACCCAGCTCGTCGAGCCGCTGCGTCTCCATCTCGGGCTGCCCCGGCGCGAGGCGCTGGCCCGCGCCATCGAGGAGCTCGACGCCGTTGGCATCCCCGATGCCGCCAGCCGCATCCACAGCTATCCGCACGAATTCTCGGGGGGCATGCGGCAGCGTGTCATGATCGCCATGGCCCTCGTGACCCGCCCCGAGATCCTCGTGGCCGACGAGCCCACCACCGCACTCGACGTGACGATCCAACGGCAGGTCCTCGACCTCATCAAGGCGCGGCAGGCGGAGCTGGGCACCGCAGTCATCTTCATCACCCACGATCTCGCCGTGGTCTCCGAAGTCTGCGACTACGTCAACGTCATGTATGCCGGCCGCTTCGTGGAGCGGGCTCCCGTGGCGTCGATCTTCGAAACGCCCCGCCATGCCTACACCCGCGCCCTGCAGCGGTCCGTTCCCGCGCTGCAGGAGAAAGGCCGCGAACTGCACGTCATCCCCGGTCTGCCGCCGAACCTGGCCGCCCCCATCGAAGGTTGTGCCTTCGCACCGAGATGCCCGGGCCGGAAGCCGGGCACCCCGTCCGGTCCCCGCCCCGAGCTGGTCGAGACGACCCCCACGCATTGGGTCCAGAACTGCGCCGAATGCATCGACTGACCGCGCGCTCTTGCAAACGCACTGGATGCCTCCGCCCGAAAGAACAGCCCATCGATCGAAGAAAGAGAGAAACCGAACCCCTTGAACCAAGACCAGCGAATCGCTCCGCTCGCCCTCGTGAAACCACTGAACCTAAAAAAACTCTGGACCCGCTTTTCGGGCTGCCCCTGATTCCACCGATGAAAACCCTCCTTTCCGTCCTCGTTCCCATCCTCCTCGCCGCTGCTGCCGGCACCGCAGCCGAGCGGCCCAACATACTCTTCATCGTCTCCGACGACCTCAACAACTACCTCGGCTGCTACGGAGACCCCAGAGCCCAGACTCCCCACATCGATGCCCTTGCTGCCCGCGGCGTCCGCTTCGAGCGGGCCTACTGCACCTTCCCCCTCTGCGGACCGAGCCGCAACTCGATGCTCACCGGCCTCTATCCAAACAGCACCGGCATCCTCCGGAACGCCCAGATCTTCCGCCAGACCATCCCCGAGCATGTCAGCCTGCCGCAGGCCTTCCGCCACGCCGGCTACTTCGCCGCCCGCCTCGGCAAGCTCTACCACTACAACGTCCCGAAATCCGTGGGCACCGGCGGACACGACGACCCGGCCTCCTGGGAACTCGAGCTGAACCCCGCCGGCGTCGACCGCCTCGAGGAAGAGGACGAAATCTTTACCCTCACCCCCGGACAGTTCGGCGGCACCCTCAGCTGGTACGCCTCCCCCCGCAGCGAGGACAAGCACACCGACGCCATCCTCGCGAAGGACGCCGAATGGGTCCTCGAACGCTGCGCCCGCGACCGGGACCGCCCTTTCTTCGTCGCAGTCGGCTTCTTCCGCCCCCACACCCCCTACGTTGCGCCGAAAGAGCCCTACTTCGGCCTCTACCGCCTCGAGGACATGCCCCTCTTCCCCACCATCGACCAAAATCCTCCCGAAGTCCCCGCCGCCGCCCTCGGCAGCTACAAACGGGAGCAGGACCAGCTCACCGAGGCCCTCCGCCGCGAGTGCGTGCAGGCCTACTACGCGAGCATCAGCTTCGTCGATGCGCAGGTCGGCAAAGTCATTTCCGCCCTCGACCGCCTCGGCCTTGCCGAAAACACCATCGTCGTCTTCACCAGCGACCACGGCTACCACATGGGCGAACACGGACTCTGGCAGAAGTCGAGCCTCTTCGAAGGCAGCGCGCGGGTTCCGCTCCTCGTCGTCGCGCCCGGCACGAGCAAGCCCGGCACAGTCGTGGACGAGCCCGTCAGCCAGATCGACCTCTATCCCACCCTGGCCGAACTCGCCGGCATCGACGCTCCCGGCAATCTCCAGGGCCAGAGCCTCGTGCCCCTGCTCGCCGACCCCTCGGCCCAGGGCCGCGGCTGGGCGCTCACTCAAGTGATGCGCGGCGGAAGCGGTCGCGGCAAGGGCCCCAGCGCACCAGCCGGAGCAGGCGGCAAACGCTTTTTCGGCTACAGCCTGCGGACCGAACGTTGGCGCTACACCGAATGGCACGAAGGCGCGGAAGGCCGCGAACTCTACGACCATCAATCAGACCCCGGCGAACTCGTCAACCTCGCCGAAAACCCCGAATACGCCGGAACCGTCACCGAACTCTCCCGCCTTCTTGGCGAAGCCGCCGAGTCCAGCTTTCCGCCCGACGGAAAGACCCCCGAAGTCTCCGACAGCGCCCTCTGGGCCCCGCTCCTCGTCCCCTGACAAAACTCCCAATTTCGAAACCGTGAAATCCTTCCTCCCATCCCCGCTCCTCGGCGTTCTCTTCGCAATCTGCGGCCTCTTCGGCTCCGGCGCCCCCGCGTCCGCTTCGGAAAAGCCCAACATCCTCGTCATCCTCGCAGACGACCTCGGCTACGGCGACGTCTCCTGCTACAATCCCGAGTCGAAGATTCCGACGCCCCGCATCGACCAGCTCGCCCAGGAAGGGGTGCTCTTCACCGACGCCCACACCACCTCGGGAGTCTGCACCCCAACCCGCTACAGCCTCGTCACGGGGCGCTACCACTGGCGCACTCGGCTCCAGAGCGGCGTGCTCGGCGGCTTTTCCCCACCCCTCGTTTCCGAAGGCCGCACCACCGTCGCCAGCTTCCTGCGCGAGCGCGGCTACCACACCGCCTGCATCGGCAAATGGCATCTCGGGATGAAGTGGCCGCTCCAGAACGGCTCCGTCGCCGACGACGGGGGGAACTTCGGCGCCCCCTTCCCCGACGCCCCGCTCGTCGACTACGCTTCGCCCATCCACGGCGGCCCCCTCGACGTCGGCTTCGACCATTTCTACGGCATCAGCGGTTCCCTCGACATGTTCCCCTATGTCTGGATCCGCGACCGCCTCCCCACCGAGATCGCCAGCGTCGAGAAGGCCTTCCACCGCCCCGGCCCCGCCGGCCCCGGCTTCGAAGCCATCGACGTGCAGCCTGGCATCACCGAACGGCTCCTCGACTATCTCGAGGAACGCGCCCCCGAGGCCAAAGAAGGACGGCCCTTCTTCGCCTACGTCCCGCTCGCCTCGCCCCACACCCCCATCGTGCCGACGCCCGAGTTCCAGGGAAAGAGCGGCCTCAACGCCTACGCCGACTTTGTCATGCAAATCGATGACGACATGGGCAAGATCTTCGACCGCCTCGACGAGCTCGGACTCGCCGAAAACACCATCGTCGTCTTCACCAGCGACAACGGATGCTCGCCCCAGGCGAATTTCCCCGAACTCCTCGCCGCCGGCCACAACCCCAGCCACATCTACCGGGGACACAAGGCCGATCTCTACGAAGGCGGACACCGCATCCCCTTCCTCGTGCGCTGGCCGGGACGGACGCCGACCGGAACCGTGTCCGACCAGATCGTCTGCCAGATCGATTTCCTCGCAACCTTCGCCGAAATTCTCCAGCAAGAACTGCCCGCCGACGCCGGAGAAGACAGCGTCAGCTTTCTGCCCGCCCTGCTCGGCACCGACCGCGAGCCCATCCGCACTTCCCTGGTGAGCCAGTCGGTCAACGGCAGCTTTGCCATCCGCGACGGTCCTTGGAAGCTGCTGCTCTGTCCCGGCTCGGGCGGTTGGAGCTACCCCCGTCCTGGCAGAGACGACCACAGCGGCCTGCCCGAGTTCCAGCTCTACGATCTCTCCGCCG
>SLGN01000475.1 GCA_007123695.1 Verrucomicrobiales bacterium | reverse complement strand
TGGGGCGTCCCGGCTTTTCCGAGGCGGAGGTGGAATCGGTGCGGGAGAGCGGCGGGGAGATGCCGGTGGCGGAGGCGCTGCGGCGGCGGGTGAGGTATTTCTGCGACGGGGCGGTGCTGGGTTCGGCGGGGTTTGTGGAGGAGGTCTTCGAGCGGGAGCGCGGGAAGGGGAGGCGCTTTGGCGAGAAGCGCATGACCGGGGCGCGGCGAATGCGCGGAGCGGCCTGGGGCGAGCTGCGGGTGCTGCGGGACTTGCGCAAGGAGGTGATGGGGGAATCGCTTTTTTACTCGCGAGCCGAGAAAGACCCGGTGCCCTCGCGAACGTCCGAACGTCAAGTCGTGGATTGACAGGGCGACGAGCGCGGCGAGCTTGAAGTCCCGCATCGGCCCCCGCCCTGCCATTACAACAGTCCAGCGCCCCACTGGGCCCTGCTTCTCCGCTCCTGCGATGAAAAACTCCCGCCTCGTATCCTGCCTCTCCCTCTTCGCCGCGCTGTTGGCGCCCGTTCCCTCGGTTTCCGCCGAGCTGGCCGGGCAAGCTCCCAACATTGTCCTCGTGATCACCGACGACCAAGGATATCCCGCCATCGGAGCCCACGGGCACCCGTGGCTGGCCACTCCGAACCTCGACCAGCTCCACGAGGAGAGCACGCGCTTCGAGCGGTTCCTCGTCGCTCCGACTTGCTCTCCGACGCGATCGTCGATCATGACGGGCCGCCACCCGGAAAAAAACGGCATCACCCACACCATCCTTGAGCGCGAACGCATGACTCTGGATGCCACGATCCTGCCGCAGGTGCTAAAGACCGCCGGCTACGCATCGGGAATCTTCGGCAAGTGGCATCTCGGCGACGAACACGAATACCAGCCCGACCAACGGGGCTTCGACGAGGTCTTCATCCACGGCGCCGGCGGCATCGGCCAGGCCTACGACTGCTCTTGCGCCGATGTCCCGAACAACAGCTACCACGATCCGGTGATCCGTCACAACGGGCGGTTCGTTCGCACCGAGGGCTTTTGCACCGACGTCTTCTTCACCGCCGCGCTGGGCTGGATCAAGGAGCGCGCCGATACCGGGGAGCCCTTTTTCTGCTATCTCTCCACCAACGCGCCCCATGGCCCCTTCATCGCCCCCGAAAGGAATGCGCAGCGCTTCGCCGATCTCGGCTTCGGCGAGGAACAGGCTGGATTCTACGGCATGGTCGAAAACATCGACGAGAACATGGGGCGGCTCCTCGCGAAACTTTCCGAATGGAGCCTCGAGGAGAACACCGTGCTCATCTTCATGTCCGACAACGGAATGACCGGGGGCGGTTCGGGCCGGCCGGGCCAGGATGTCGCGCCTGGCTACCAGTTCTACAACGCGGGGATGAAGGGGCTGAAGGGCTCCACCGACGAAGGGGGCGCGCGAGTGCCTTTCTTCCTGCGTTGGAAGGGACAGGTCGAGGCGGGACGGGAGATCGACCGCATCGCCGCCCACATCGACATCCTGCCCACTTTCGCGGCCTTCGCCGGGGCGGAGTTGCCGGAGGACCAAGTCGAGGGCCGCAGCCTGATCCCTCTGCTCGAGCATGGCAACGACGCGCCCGACTGGGCCGACCGCCACATTTTCAACCACATCTGCCGCTGGCCCACGGGAGCGGATCCCGACGATTTCAAGGATGTGAACTTCTCGGTGCGCAACCAGCGGTGGCGCTACGTGGGGCCTCGCGGCGGCGGTCCTGGGGCGAAAGGCAACAAGGGCAAGAAGGGCGCGCCGCCCCAGGGGCCCTCGCTCTACGACATGGAGGCCGATCCCGGCCAGGCCGTCGACGTGATCGAAAGCCATCCCGAGGTCGCCGCCGCGATGCAGGCCGCCTACGATCGCTACTGGGCCGAAGCCCGGCCCCTGATGGTGAACGAGGACGCACCCATGTCGGAAACCCGTCCCTACCACGAGTGGTATCGCGAGCAGGAAGCCGACGGCGGGATCCCGCTCTGGGAACCTCCGTCCCTGTGAGGAGCGGTCGCCCTTGCCAAACCGGCCCGCCATGGGCTATCTGTCGGCGCAGCCGGGGACCATCCCCCGCCCGAGAACGCCGTGCCCCCGCTCCTCGTCCTCCATCTCGTCGTGCTATCGTGGGCATTCACCGCAGTGCTCGGAAAGCTCGTCACCCTGCCCGCCCTCGACATGGTGGTGTGGCGCACGGCGCTCGCCACGGCGGGTTTCTTCGCCATCGCGGCGGTGCTGCGGGCGCCTTTGCGCGTGGGGGTCCGCTCTCTCGCTTCGCTTCTCGGGGTAGGGGCGCTGCTTGGCCTCCACTGGGTTCTTTTTTTCCTTTCGGGAAGGCTTGCGACCGCCTCGGTCTCCCTCGCGGCCTTGCCGACGGTGCTCCTCTGGACCTCGCTGATCGAACCGCTCTGCAACGGCACGCGACGCTGGAGCGCGCTGGAGTTGGGAGTGGGCGTCTTCATCGTCGGCGCGGTGTGGGCGATCTACGGATTCGAGCCGGGGCACTGGCTCGGCTTCACCGTGGGCATCGCCTCGGCCCTGCTTGCCGCGCTCTACTCGGTGGCGAACAAGCAGATCGTGAAGCTCTACCATTTCGCGACCCTCAGCGCATGGCAGCTCGCCGGGGCCTGCGCCGTGTCCTGGGCTCTGCTGCCGGTGGCGGGAGGGTCTTTGCGACCGGAAACTCCCGACGCGAGCGACTTCGGCTGGCTGCTCCTCTTTGCCTTCGGCTGCACCGTGCTGCCCTATGCGGCCTTCGTCTACGTGCTGCGCCGGGTCTCGCTCTTCGCCATCAACCTTGTCTACAACCTGGAGCCTCTCTACGGCATCGGTCTCGCCGCGCTGGTTTTCGGCGAGCAGGAGCGGATGACGCCCGGCTTCTACCTCGGAGCGACCGTCCTCGTGGCCGCCGTTCTCGCCGTGCCCCTGCTGCAGCGCGCCGGGGCGGGAAAGCTTCAGCCGCCCGCAGACGACCCCGGAGAACCGGGGCCCACCGCGCGGCATCGCGGAGATTGACGCATCGCCGCCTTTCCGCAAGGCTCGGAGAAAGCCATCCCTTCCCGCTCCCTGTCCGCCCCATGAGATCCTTCGCCCCGTCGCCGCGCCTGATCGGCGTGCTCCTCTTCACGATGGCCGTGCTGTGCGGCGCTTTCCACCCCTCGGCCCGAGGCGAGGGGGAGCGCCCGAACATCCTCGTCATCCTCGCCGACGACCTCGGCTACGGGGACCTGGGCTGCTTCGGCCATCCCGAGCTGCGCACGCCCCATCTCGACCGGCTCGCGGCCGAGGGCCTCGCCCTGCGGCATTGCTACTCCGCCGCGGCGAACTGCTCCCCGGCCCGCACCGGCCTGCTCACCGGCAGGACGCCCTACCGGGTCGGCATCTACAGTCAAATCCCGATGCTCAGTCCGATGCACCTCCCCGAGACCGAGATCACCGTCGCCACGCTGCTGCGGGAGGCGGGCTACGCCACCGCCGTGGCGGGGAAATGGCACCTCGCCGGTCTCTTCAACCTGCCGGGGCAGCCGCAGCCCGAGGACCATGGCTTCGACCACTGGTTCGCCTGCCAGAACAACGCCCTGCCCAACCACCGCGATCCCTACAACTTCGTCCGCAACGGCGTACCCCTCGGCCCGCAGCGCGGCTACGCCGGCGGCCTCGTCGCCGACGAGGCGGTCCGCTGGCTGCAGAGCGGACGGGACAAGGCCAAGCCCTTCTTCCTCTATCTGCCCTTCTGCGAGCCGCACGAACCCATCGCCTCGGCACCGCACCACGTCGAGCCCTACGCCGCGCTCCACCCCGACGACCCCAGCCGCGCTGCCTACTACGGCAACGTGGCCCAGCTCGACGAGGCGGTCGGACGCGTCCTCGGCGCCCTCGTTTCCGAAGGCGTCGACGGGGACACCCTCGTGTTCTTCACCTCGGACAACGGCCCCGCGCGCACCCGTTGGCACAACGCGGGCTCCACCGGCGGCCTCCGCGAATCGAAGGGACACCTCCACGAAGGCGGAATCCGCGTGCCCGGCATCGTGCGCTGGCCGGGCCGCGTCGAGCCGGGCAGCGTCAGCGACGAGCCGGTCGGCGGTGTCGATTGGCTGCCCACCCTCTGCGAAGTCGCCGGCATCGAGCCGCCCCGCGACCGGGTCCTCGACGGCGTCAGCCTCGTTCCCCTGCTCGAAGGCCGCCGCCTCGAACGGGCCAAGCCGCTCTACTGGCAGTTCCTGCGGTATGCCCCCCACGTCGCGGTGCGCTGGGGCGAATGGAAGATGCTCGCGAGCCTCGACGGTCCCGAGCCGACCCGCACCACCCTGACAAAGACAAACTTCGACCTCGTGCGCAAGGCCGGTCTGCGCGACTTCCAGCTCTACCACCTCGGGCGCGACCCCGGCGAGACCGAAGAGCTTTCCGCCGCCGAGCCGTCGGTCTTCGCCGACCTCCGCGAGCGCATGGAGGAGCTGCACCGCAGCGTCGCCGCCGAGGCTCCGGAATGGCCCGAATGGGAAGATCCGAACTACGAGGGACCCCGCATCGAGTGGCCCGACTACCGCGCCCTGCCACTCGCACAATGAAGGCGCCGTCGCTCGCGGGGACAGGCGAAAAGCGGGAGGCAATCTCCCGAGCCCTTCCCTGGTCCGGCGTCACTCGCGCGCCCGCGAATCGAGCAGGATCGTGACCGGGCCATCGTTCACCAGCGAGACCTTCATCATGGCCCCGAACTCGCCCGTCGGGACCGGTCGCCCCAAGCCCTCGGCCAGAGCCTCCACGAAGCGCCCGTAGAGCGGCACTGCCACCTCGGGACGGGCCGCCCGGTCGAAGCTCGGACGCGTCCCCTTGCGCGTCCGCGCGTGCAGGGTGAACTGGCTCACCACGAGGGAATCGCCCCCGATGTCGAGCAGCGAGCGGTTCATCTTTCCCTCTTCGTCCTCGAAGACGCGGATGGGCAGGATCTTTCCGACGAGCCAGGCGACGTCGTCCGGGCCGTCGTCGCGCTCGATCCCGAGCAGCACGAGGAAGCCGGCTCGGATCTCGCCGACGATCCTGCCGCCGACCTCGACCGACGCTTCGCTGACTCGTTGCAGGACGGCTCGCATCGCCCGCATCCGTGCAACGAAAGATCGGTTTTGGCAAGGGTGGCGTGTCGTAAAAATCGCAATTTCTAGATTTTGCCCCCAGTCCCGACCGGTGGTAGAGTGACGACTTTCTCCGCGCCGCCCCGCTCTTCTCCGCCGCCCGGCCTTCCGGGGGCGGACGGACGAACTCCGCACAACACCCTGCCCCATCCCTCATTCCCCATCCGCCCATGGACGTCATCCTTTCCATCCTGCGCTTCGTCGGCGTGCTGTTCCTCGTGCTCATGATGTTCAACATCATGATCGTCGTCCACGAGTGGGGGCACTTCCTTGCGGGGCGCTGGCGCGGCCTCTACATCGACCGCTTCCAAGTTTGGTTCGGGAAGCCCATCTGGAAGAAGACCTACAACGGCGTCCAATACGGCCTCGGCTCGATCCCGGCGGGCGGCTTCGTCTCCCTGCCGCAGATGGCCCCGATGGAGAGCATCGAAGGCAAGGTCGAAGGCGAGGACGGGGAAAAGAAGCAGCTTCCGCCGATCACTCCGCTCGACAAGATCATCGTGGCCTTCGCCGGACCTCTCTTCAGCTTCCTCCTCGCCGTCGTCTTCGCCGTCGTCGTCTGGGCGGTGAAGAAGCCCGTCAGCGAAGCCGTCGGCACCACCACCATCGGCCGCGTCGTCGAGGAATCGCCGGCTGCGGCGGCGGGCCTCCAGGTCGGCGACACCGTTCTCTCCATCGACGGGCAGAAGGTCGAGCGCTTTCTCGGCATGAACAAGTCCATCATGTGGACCATCATCGCGAGCGACAACAAAGACCTTCAGGTCGAGCTCGAGCGGCCCGGCGTCGGCCTCATGACCCTCTCCGTGGTGCGTCCCACCATCGCCGAGGAAAAGCGGCTCGAGGGCGGCTGGCTGAGACAGGCCTGGGCCTACGTCTCGCGGCGGCCCGGGCTGCGCACCATCGGGATCGAGCCGATGATTTCCCCGGTGGTCGCGGATCTGCGGCCCAACAGCCCCGCCCTCGATTCCGGCCTGCGCAAGGGCGACCTCATCGTCTCCGTCGACGGACAGCCCGTCCGCAGCCCCGAAGAAGTCGGCGAAATCGGCTGGGAGGACGGACGCGACTACGAACTCGGAGTGCGCCGGGGCGGACGCGACCTCTCCCTGACGGTGCGTTCCCGCACGCCCGAGAAGTTTGGCGAAAAACCGATGCTCGGCATCGTCTGGAGCAACGAAGGCCGCCGCACCCTCGTGCGCGAGAACCCCGTCGTGCAGGTCATCGACAGCTTCAACGCCATCGTCCGCACCCTGCGGGCCGTATTCTCGCCGAAGTCCGACGTCAAAGCCGGCCACCTCAGCGGCCCCGTCGGGATCATGGGCACCTACTACGACCTCTTCAAGGATCCCGAAGGCTGGCGCCTCGCTCTCTGGTTCAGCGTATTGCTCAATGTGAACCTCGCCATTCTCAACCTGCTGCCCTTCCCCGTGCTCGACGGCGGGCACATCGTCATGGCCTCCTACGAATGGCTGACCCGGCGCGCCATCCCCGTCCGCTTCCTCGAAGTGGTCCAGACCGCCTTCGTCCTGCTCCTCCTGGGCTTCATGCTCTACGTCACCCTCAAGGATGTCGGCGACCGGATTCCGAACGGCGAGCCCGTCGAGCGAAAACCCCTCCCCGAATTCCTGCCCCTCGAATCGGAAGCGCCATGAGCCGCTCCTACTCTCCCTCGCCCCTCGCCCTGCGTCGCCGGAGCTCCCGCCCCGTCGGCATCGGCCCCGTGCCGATGGGCGGCACGCATCCCGTGCGCGTCCAGTCGATGCTCACCAGCGACACCCGCGACACCGAGGCCTGCGTGGGCGAAACCATCGACCTCGTCGAGGCCGGTTGCGAAATCGTGCGCGTCACCGCCCAGACCCGCCAGATCGCGGCGAACCTCGAGCACATCGTCGCGGGCGTGCGGGCCAAGGGCAGCCCCGTGCCCATCGTCGCCGACATCCACTTCAAGCCCGACGCCGCCATGGAGGCCGTCAAATGGGTCGAGAAAGTCCGCGTCAATCCCGGGAACTACGCCGACAAGAAGAAGTTCCAAGTCCGCGAATACAGCGACGAGCAATACGCCACCGAACTCGCCCGGCTCGAGGAGCAGTTCGCCCCCCTCGTCGACGAGGCCAAAGCCCGCGGCGTCGCCATGCGCATCGGCACCAACCACGGGTCCCTCAGCGACCGCATCATGAACCGGTTCGGCGACACGCCCCTCGGCATGGTCGAAAGCGCGCTCGAGTTCGCCCGCATCGCCCGCGCCCGCGGCTACCACGACTTCGTCTTCTCGATGAAGGCGAGCAACCCGAAGGTGATGATCGAGGCCTACCGCCTCCTCGTGGCCCAACTTGCCGAACTCGGCGAAGACTGGAACTACCCCATCCACCTCGGCGTGACCGAGGCCGGCGACGGAGAGGACGGCCGCATCAAGAGCGCCGTCGGGATCGGCTCGCTCCTGTGCGACGGGATCGGCGACACCGTCCGCGTCAGCCTCACCGAAGATTCCGTCCATGAGATCCCCGTGGCCCGCGCCCTCGTCGATCTCGTAGAGGCTCAGCGCGCCCGCTTTCCCGAGCCCATCGCCCCGCTCTCGTGGGACGAGGTTCCCTGGAACCCCTTCGACTACCGGCGCCGCGCCTCCACCCGCATCGAAGTCTGCGGCGTCGATCTCGGCGGCGACAGCACCGTGCGCGTCTTCACCAGCCGCCGCAAATGGGACGCCCTCGCCCACAAGCTCGACCGGCTCGGGGACTACCGACCCGAAATCGTCTTGGAGGACGCCGGCGTCCTCGCGCTCGACCCCCGCGACGAAGCCGCCATCGCCGCGCTCAACGCCTCGGATACGCCGCGCCTCGTCACCGTCGCCGACGGGCTCGAGGTCCCCGTGGTCCCCGCCTTCCGGCTTCTCGCCGCCAAATCCGACCCGCGCCATCCCATTTTGCTGAAGGACACCCTGTTCCCCGCGACCGAAGAGGGTCAAGCCTTCCTCCCGACCCTCTTGACTGCGGCGATGAACCTCGGATCGCTCCTCTGCGACGGCATCGGCGACGCCGTCATCGTCCAAGGCGAAGAAGCTCCCGGACAGTCCCTGCGGCTCAGCTACAACATCCTCCAGGCCGTGGGCGCGCGGATCTTCAAGACCGACTACGTGGCCTGCCCCAGCTGCGGTCGTACCCTCTTCAACCTGCAGACCACCACCCAGAAGATCCGCGAAGCCACCGGCCATCTCAAGGGCGTGCGCATCGCCGTGATGGGCTGCATCGTCAACGGACCCGGCGAGATGGCCGATGCCGACTTCGGCTACGTCGGCGGCGCCCCCGGCAAGATCAACCTCTACGTCGGCAAGGAGCCCGTGAAGTTCAACATTCCCGAGGCCGAGGCCGTCGAGCGTCTCGTCGACCTCATCAAGGAGCACGGACGCTGGATCGACGCGCCCGCCGTCGTCGCCGAGTTCTGACCCGAGCGTTCCGGAAACGTCTCCTTCCCGCTTGCCCGGGGCCGGGTGCGGCGCTTCCTTCCGGCACGCCATGTCCCTCCATCTCATCGATCATCCCGTCATCCGCGAGCGACTCACCCGCATCCGCTCCGTCGATTCCGGCACCGCCGTCTTCCGCGCCGCCCTCCACGACGTCTCGCGCCTGCTCTGCTACGAAGTCACGCGCGACTTCGAGACCGCGCCCGTCCCGGTGATCACGCCCCTGTGCGAGACCGTGGGGCACCGGCTCGCCCGTCCCGTCGTTCTCGCGCCCATCCTGCGTGCCGGCATGGGGATGCTGCATGGCTTCACAGAGATTCTCGGCGATTCCGCCATCGGCACCATAGGGTTGGAGCGCGACGAACAGACCCTCGAGGCGCGGCGCTACCATTTCCGAATGCCGGGAGACCTTTCCGAGTGCGAAATCATCCTCATCGATCCCATGCTCGCCACCGGCGGCAGCTCCGCCGACGCCGTCGACGAACTCAAGCGCGAAGGCGCCCGCCGCATCCGCTTCGCCTGCCTCATCGCCGCCCCCGAGGGAGTCGCCGCCTTCACCGCAAGGCATCCCGACGTTCCCGTTTACGCCGCCGCCCTCGACGAACGTCTCGACGAACGCGCCTACATCGTCCCCGGCCTAGGCGACGCCGGTGATCGCTATTTCGCGACGTGAGCCCACCGGCCGGCAGCTCTCGCGCATGCAGACAAAAGTTGACCATCAAAATTAAAAACCAGATGTTTAATTGTTGATTGTTTCCTTTGTCGGGTCGGGGTAGATTCCGCTGATGAAGACAAATCGAATCTTGGGTGACGGGAAATCATTCTACCACGTCGTCTCGCGCGTCGGGGACCGGCGCATGGTTTTCGGGGACCGGGAAAAGGAGGTCTTTCGGAGAATCCTCCGCAACCAGGAGGCGTTCTCGGGGGTCAGGGTGCTGACCTACTGTCTGATGTCCAACCACTTCCACCTGCTGCTGGAGGTCCCGGACCGGGAGGAACTGGAGCCGCTGGACGAGGTGGGGCTGCTCGCGGTGCTGCCGCTGCTCTACGACGAGGAAGCCGTCGAGGGGGTGCGGCAGGAGCTGGAACGGGC
>SLGN01000653.1 GCA_007123695.1 Verrucomicrobiales bacterium | reverse complement strand
TGGGAGATCGGTTGCTCCGATCCCTTCCACCACCAAGCAACGGACCCGAAGGCCAGCACAACGAGCATCGCTCTCATATTATGGTAATTATAACGAATTGGAGAGCATCCGTCAATTGGAAGAGACGTGTGTTACAATAACGCAGATTTGGCGCGTGTTCGCGCTGGCCGCAGCTCGCGCCGGCGGTCTATTCTTCCCACGCCCCCATGAATTCCCGATTCCCCTCATCAATCCTCCCTCTCCTCGCCGCCCTCCTTACCGCTCTCGCGCCCTTGGCGACCCCGGCGCAAGGCCAGTCGCTTGTTCCCTCGGACTGGGATCCCGCGCTCGCGGGCGACGCGGTGATGGAGCGGCTCGTGACGGTGACCGCGCCGGAAGTGAAGGGGGCGCACGACGCCGAGATGGTCATCGTCGACCGCCACGCCTACATCGTGGCCGAGGTCAACGACGAGAACGCCGGGGAAAGCGCCCGCTGGGCCGAGATCTACAGCGCCCTCTCAATCGTGAACCTCGACACCCTCGAGGTCGAGGCCATCCTGCCTTTCGCCCGCAGCGAGGAGGCCTTCGAAAACGAGACCCTGCCGGTCGGGGCCTGCTTCGTGCCGCGCATCATCCAAAAGGACGCCGACACCCTGCGCTGCTACTTCGCCAGCGAGCGGCCCGACGAGCGCCAGTCGCAGATGTGGTACCGCGACTTCGACCTCGCGACTCGGACCTTCGCCCCGACGATCCACAAAGCGATGCTGAAGACCTCGCTGGGCACCTTCGAGATGCAGCCGCAGCACTTCCACGCCTGCGCCGCCGCCCACGGCTTCGAGAAGGAGGCGCGCGACTACGGGCTCTACCTATTCGACTCTTTCAAGACCTTCGGCGACCGCACCTACGTCGCGATCAACAACTTCCCCGGCAAGCAGAACGCCCTCGCCTTCGTCCATGACGACCTCGCCACCTTCGAGATCCTCGGCCACTACAACGAGCCGCAGGACCAGCAGCTCAGCGAATCCGCGGTGCAGCGCCTGCCCGACGGCACCTGGATGGCGATCCTGCGCAACGACGGCGGCGACCGGAACTACCACTTCGCCACCAGCGAGGACGGCGTCGCTTGGACGGCGGGCGAGGAGCTGCCCTTCGTCCCCAACGGCACCAATTCGAAGCCCACCTTCGACCGATTCGGCGACCTCTACTACCTAGGCTGGCAGGAGGCCACCGAGATCCAGGGCGCCCACCGCAGCGTCTTCAACATCGACGTCTCCCGCGACGGCGAGGAGTGGGAGCGCAAGTACCGCTTCGAAACCCCGCGCTCCTTCCAGTATCCCACCTTCCGCGAGCACGAGGGCGTCGTCTGGCTCTGCGTCACCCAAGGCGACCACTCGCGCAGCCGCAAGGAGCGCATCCTCTTCGGCAAGCTCGAGGAGGTCGGCGCCTTTGAGCCGCAGGAGGGCCGCGAGCGCATCGCCTGGCCGGGGCCGGCGCAGCCGCGCGAGGGCTGGGATCCCGCCCTCGCCGGCGACCTCGTGATGGAGCGCCTCGTCCGCGTCAGCGCGCCGGAGGTGAAGGGCGCGCACGACTCCGAGTTCGTCTGCGTGGGCGACCGCGCCTACATCGTCGACCATTCCAACGACGTCGCACCCGGCCACGGGGCGGGGCGCAGCATGTACTGCGTGCTCACCGTGGTGAACCTCCAGACCCTCGAGATCGAGGCCCGGCACCTCCTCGCCGAGGCGGGGCAGGCCTTTGAGAACGTCACCCTGCCCGACGCCCAGACCTTCGTGCCGCGCATCATCCGCAAGGACGAGGACACCCTGCGCTGCTACTTCGCGGTGCAGCCGCGCGAGGAGCAGGCGCAGACCTGGTACCGCGACTTCGACCTGCGCAGTGGCGAGTTCGCCGACACGATCCACCAGGCCAAGCTCAAGACCGCCGCCGGGGTCTTCGACATGCAGCCGCAGCATTTCCACGCCGACGCCGCGGCGCAGGGCTTCGAGAAGCCCGCGAGGAACGGCGGGATGTACATCTTCGACTCCTTCAAGCCCATCGACGGCCGCATCTACGTCGCGCTGAACAATTTCCCCGGCAAGCAGAACGCCCTCGCCGTGGTCCACGACGACTACGAGACCTTCGAGGTGATCGGGCACTACAACGAGCCGCAGGACCAGCAGCTCAGCGAATCCGCGGTGCAACGCCTGCCCGACGGCACCTGGATGGCGATCCTGCGCAACGACGGCGGCAACACCCACTTCGCCACCAGCGAGGACGGCGTCGAATGGAGCGTCGCCACCGAGCGCCCCCTCGTGCCCAACGGGCTCAACAGCAAGCCCACCTTCGACAAGTTCGGCGAGCTCTACTACCTCGGCTGGCAGGAGAACACCCGCATCCACGGCTGCAACCGCAGCGTCTTCAACATCGACGTCTCTCCCGACGGCGTCACCTGGGAGCGCAAGTACCGCTTCGAAACGCCGCACTCCTTCCAATACCCCACCTTCCACGAGCACGAGGGCGTCGTCTGGGTCAGCGTCACCCAGAGCGACCACCTCGGCAGCACCGACCGCATCATGTTCGGCAAGCTCGAGGACATCGGCGCCTACGAGCCGCAAGAGGGCCGCGAGCGCGTCGCCTGGCCCGTGCCCGAGCTGCCGCCGCCGCCTCCAGCGGAAAGCGCCGAGCTGCGCCCCGGCGTGCGGCTCTTCACCGACCGCGACTACACCGCCACCGAGGTGCCCGAGACCCTGCTCGGCAAGACCTTCTGGCGCGGCTCCATCGAAGCGCCCGAGATCGAGATCGCCCACGGCGGCACCCTCTGGGCGCTGACCCCGACGCCCCGCCCCCGCGCCGCCAGCCGCGAGGCCGAGCTGCTCGCCGCCGGGTTCGAGAAAACCGAACTGGACGAATTCCAGCTTTTCCCCGGCGAGATCAACCGCGTCAGCCTCTACCGCAAGATGGTGCGCACCGGCGAGCGGCTGCGCTTCCGCAAGATGGTGGTCTACGTCTCGGTCGCGGCGGTGCAGTTCCGCGAGATCGTCGATGCCCCCCCCGGACCCTGGCCCGACAACGCCGGCGAGACGCTCTACAACGGCATCGTCCTGCCCGAGGTCTGGCCTCCCCGCCATCTCGATCCCGCCTCCGACGAGCCGATGCCCGTGCCCTACCTCGAGCACCCGCCCGAAGTCGTCCCCATCGACCTCGGTCGCCAGCTCTTCGTCGACGACTTCCTCATCGAGTCCACCGACCTCAGCCGCATCTACCACCAGGCCGAGAAATACGAGGGCAACCCCGTCTTCGTCGCCGAGACCGAAACCGAGAAGGAGCGCAACGAAACCGTCTACCTCGGGCAAGGCGGCGTCTTCTACGACCCGGCGGAGGGGCACTACAAGATGTTCTACACCGCCGGCTGGCGCGGCCCGCTCGCGATGGCGACCAGCACCGATCTGAAGACCTGGACCCGCCCCGACCTCGGGCTCCACGAGGGCAACGTCCTCCTGCCCGAGGGCCCCGCCTGGGGCGACGGCACGGGCAGCACCGCCGGCACCGACAACGCTCTCTGGTTCGACATCGCCGCCGAGAACCCCGCCGAGCGGATCAGGTATGTCACCTGCTGGATGCACGTGCCGCGCGACCAGCGCGTGCCCAGCCTCACCCACAGCCTCCAAGTCTCCGACGGCACCACTTGGTCCGAGCCGGTCCGCTGCAACGCGCCCGCCGAGGATTACGGTTCGTTCTTTTTCAACCCCTTCCGCGACAAGTGGGTGCAGAGCATCAAGCAAGGCAGCCCCCGCGGACGCAGCCGCTACTACCTCGAGAGCGACACCTTCCTCGGCGGGGCCGACTGGGCCAATGCCGTCTACTGGACCAACGCCGACCGCCTCGACCGGCCCGAGCCCGCCGGCGCCTACCCCGGCTATCCCGGCGGCGGGCGCGAGGGCGACCCGCCGCAGCTCTACAGCCTCGCCGCCGTCGCCTACGAGAGTCTCATGATCGGCATGCACCAAGTCCACCGCGGCCCCGAGAACCGGATTTGCCACGAGGGCGGCTTCCCCAAGCTGACCGACCTCGAGCTCGGCTTCAGCCGCGACGGCTTCCACTGGCACCGCCCCGACCGGCGCGGCTTCATCCGCGGCGAGCGCCGCAGCGGCACCTGGGACCGCGCCTACCTGCACACCACCACCGGCGTCTTCCTCGTGCACGAGGACCGCCTCGTCTTCCCCTACTGCGCCTACTCCGGCGACGCCGGCGGGGGCAAAGGCGACATCTACGGCGGCGGCGCCATCGGCCTCGCCACCCTGCGCCGCGACGGCTTCGCCAGCATGGAGGCCGGGACCGCGCCCGGCGAGCTGACGACCCGCCCGCTGCTTTTCTCCGGCAAGCACCTCTTCGTGAACCTCGACAACCCCCTCGGCGAACTCGTCGTCGAAGTGCTCGACGAGCAGGGCGAAATCGCCGCCGTCTCCCAGCCGATCACCGACGACTCGACCATCCGCCGCATCGACTGGGAGGACATCGAAGACCTCGCTGCCCACGCCGGCACCCCGACCCGCCTGCGTTTCCGCCTGACCAACGGTGCCCTCTACGCCTTCTGGATCAGCCCCGACGAGAGCGGGAGCAGCGGCGGCTACCTCGCCGCCGGCGGCCCCGGCCACAAGGGCCTGACCGACACCCTCGGCCTCGAGCATCCCCACCACCAGCGCCGCCGCGACGCCCTCCTGCCGCCCGAGGTCCACACCCCGCCCCTGCCCCTGCGCTACCACGACCACCAGCGCATGTATCTCTGCGGCCCCGGCATCGCCGTGTCGCCCGGCGGACGGCTCTGGGTGACCTTCAAGACCGGCGACATCGGCGAGGACGAGGACAACTGCACCCTCCTCGTCACCAGCGGCGACGGCGGCGAGACCTGGAGCGACCCCGTCCTCGCCATCGACATCCCCGGCGCCGTGCGCACCAACGACCCCGGCATCTGGACCGACCCCGAGGGCCGCGTCACCCTCATGTTCGGCCAAGTCCACGGCTACTGGGACGGACGCGGCGGCTTCTGGACTATGACCGCCGAGGACGGCGACCGCGAGGACACCGCCTGGAGCGAGCCCGTCCGCCTCAGCGACGGCTACACCAAGAACAAGCCCTTCGTCACCCGCGACGGCAAGTGGCTCTACCTCATCGAGCACATGGGTCCAGCCGCATGGCGCGGTCACCGACGCCCCGGCCCGCCGACCGATCCCGCCCTCGTCCATCCCCGTCCCGAGCTGAACCACGCCAACGTCTTCGTCTCCGAGGACCAGGGCCGCACCTTGCAGTTCTACGGCCAGGCCAAGATCCCCGAGGACGACAAGACCTTCCAGGAGCACATGGTCGTCGAGAAGCGCGACGGCACCCTCTGGATGCTGGGGCGCACGAAATACGGGATCGGCGAAGCCTTTTCCAGCGACCAGGGCCGGACCTGGACCGAGATGGCCCCCGCCGAGGGCATCGCCGGCCCCTCCTCGCGGATCTTCTTCCGCCGCCTCGCCTCCGGGAACCTGCTGCTGATCAAGAACGGCGCCGAGATCGACCAGCGCTCCGGTCGCACCCACCTCACCGCCTACCTCTCCGAGGACGACGGCGAGACCTGGCCGCACCAGCTCCTGCTCGACGAACGCGCCACCTCCTACCCCGACGCCGACCAGGACGCCGACGGCGCTCTCCACATCGTCCACGACTTCGGCCGCCACGCCGAGCGTATCGTCTACTACCACCGCATCACCGAAGAGGACATCAAAGCCGGCGACATCGTCGGCGAAGGCAGCGCCCTCGGCATCGTCGCCAACCAGTCGATCCGCGAGATCCTCGACCGCCGACGCTACGAGGAGTGGCGGCGGCGGCAGGGGCTGGAGTGAGGGAGTTGTGGAGCCTCATGGCGTGCTTCTCCTCTTGAGCTTCGGCCTCGTCCTTCCTCTCGAAGCAGACGACGCTGTCGTCCGCGTAGCGCAGGAACGGCACGCTTCCCTTGCTTTCCTTGGCGATCACCTTTCCAATCCCTTCCTTCAGGCGCGCTTCCAACGACAACAGGTTTTCGTCGAGGTTCTTCGCGTACTCGTCGTGGGTCACGCCGTCGATTCCCGGTGCGGCACGGCGTTTGAGTCTGCGAAACGCCTCGCCGAGCATCCGTCGGTCGAGGAGGCGGGCAAGCCCCCGGAAACGATGCTCCGGGTCCTCCCCCGCTTTGATTCCCGGTACGGACAGGGTGCTTGACACGCCTTGATCGAGGGTATTCCTGCCTCCGGCGTGGGTGCTTTGTCCGCTTTGCATTCCTGTCGGCCCCTTCGCCATGTGGTCGGCGCTATCGTCTCTGACTGCTACTGGCCGGTCTCATTCCTGATCGCTTTTGGCGACTCCTTCTTTGGGTTGAAAGTCGTTGGGCCGCTGAAGGGAGATCGCTCCAACGTCCGGGGCCGCGAGGCGTCCCGAGTTCAAGGTGCCGCCCTCCGCAGGGCGGTTCATCTTTCCGCTTCTCTTCGCACATGCCACGGCCTTGGTCGCCCCCGGTGGAATCTCGGACGCTCGCCCTTCCTCTCGCGAAGTCGCGTCTTTCGATGCTGGTTGGGTGTGCCGTTAATGTAATTTTTTATAATTTGTACAAATTTCCATAGGCGTTTAGTTGCCGCATGGCCACTGAGATTTCGCACAACCCTGACGGTTCGATGACGCTGAGCGTGAGCTTTTTCGCGGGGGGGCGATGCTCGAGAGCGAGTTGAACCTCCAGTCCGCGCTCAATGAAGCGGGGGCCGGAGCCACTGGAGAGTGCCTGCGGCGCTTCGACACCGACGGTTCGAAGATCCTGGTGGGAAGCCAGAAGTTCACCTCCAAGGGACGCCAGCCCAAGACCTACCAGACGCCCTACGGTCCCGTCCGCGTCGCACGGCACGTCTACCAGAGCGCACGCGGCGGAGCGGTCTTCTGCCCGCTCGACGGCAACGCTCGCATCATGCGCACGGCCACCCCGCTTTTCGCCAAGCAAGTGTCGTTCAAATACGCCAACAGCAATGCCGCCACGGTCGTCACCGACTTTCAGCAGCATGGACGGAAAGTGGCCCGAAGCTACGTTGGCGAAGTGGCCGACGACGTCGCTTCCGTGGCGTGAGACAAGGAATGGAAACGGACCTACGAGCTGACAGAACCGCCGCCGGGGGAGCAAATCAAAACGATCTCCATCGGGGTGGACGGCACCTGCGGCCTGATCGCCGACGACGGCTGACGTCAAGTGATGGTGGTGGCGTTGGCGAATCGGTTGTTGGGGGGCTCCGCCAGCGCCGGGGAAGCGCCGGGGAAGCGCCGAGGACGAGGCAGAGTAGGGGCAGGGTCAGTCGCTCAATCATGGTTCTTTGGTCGGATGGCTGGGATCTGGTCGAGGGGTCAGCACTCGTCGTGATTCGATCCCGGTTCAAAAGGAATTACCCCACGGGCAAGAGGGTGATAGAAAATCTGGACTTTTTCACCTCCTCCTTGCCCTGTCGGAGAGCGTAGCCCGCCCCGGGGGGCGAGGTTCAAGGTTCGAAGAGACAGGGTCCGGCTTCTCTCGCCAACCCAAGCGTGGCGGAAAGGGCAGCGGTCGCTGCAGGATGGTTCAGGCGGACTGCTATCTCACAGTGGTTTGAATCTGAACGGCGTCATTTCGAGCCGGCAAGGTCGTTGAGCTGCCACGAAAAGTCAGGAGAATCCTGGCACGGAGGTAGCGCACGCCGCTCTGAGTTCGTTTGGTGAGCAGGCGGCGGTTTGGATTGATGCGAACGTTCACCGAACGGCTCGCGCCCATGGGAGCGAGGGAGCCCGTTCGATATCTGCCCGTCGTCATCAATGCGGAGACGTTGCGTCCGCTCCCGATATAGCGGATCCTGAATCTCTTGTTTCCGCGCGAACCTCGTACGGCGATGTCGTCCTCGAAGCTACCCGCATTGATGATCGTCAGCACCCCGCGGACGGGTCGCGCACGGGACGAGAGAAGCGTCGCTCGCTGCCGACGTCCGACGACGCCACGACCGACCTGCGAACGGGCCGACTTGCCTGCGGCCAGATCGGGCCGATAGTCGGGGGCGTTCGTCACGGTGACGGAGCGCTGGGCGGAGCCATCGAACGACTGCACATTCCCGGCGCGATCCCGGCCGACCCCTGAAAAACGATAGGTGTTTCCAAAGATCCCCGTGAACAGTCCCGAGGTCGCAGTGGTCCTGCTGAGCCAGAGCTCCCAAGGGCCGCCGTTTTCGGAGACGTAGATGTCGTAGCTCTGGAGACCGGAGCCGACATCGCTTCCGCTCCAGCTCACGTCGAATGTCGGGCTGCGGGAGTGGGTGCTCACTCCGAGCACCGCTGCCGTGGGGGCGTCGCCGTCGATCGTGACGAGGGCTTGGCGGTCGGGATCGATGCCCTTCGAGGGGTCCTGCGGATCGACTTGGTCGGTCGCGATGATCTCGTTGATGTCGAATTTGATCAGGGCGACGTTGCGGATCTGGGTCTCGGAGGGCAGGTCCGCCTTGGTTCGGATCGTGTAGGAGAAATGCCCCATGCCGCGGCCCGTTCCGTCCTCGGGAGGAAGGAAGCCGGTGAGGATGTCCGGCGGGAGGTCGATGTCGAGTTCGAGCGACTGGAAGGTCACGGAGATCTTTCCAGACTGGTAGTCGATCCCCGCTTCGAAGGCGACGCGGAAGTTTTTCCCGTTGTAGGAGGTGAAGACCGTGTCGGTGAAGTGGCTCGTGTTTTCGGGCACGTAGATCACCGTGTCGCCGAAGCCGAATTCGGTGATTTGGAAGGTGCTCCAGTCGAGGGAGTCCTCCAGATCGTCGGTGATGGTGACCCGCTGGGCCGGCGCGGTGGCAAAGGTTTCGTAGGGATCGCCGTTGTCGTCGACGGAACCGGGACCGAGGTTTTCAAAGTTGATCCGGTAGGGGAGAAGGGCGTCCGCCGCGACCCAGCCTTCAGACCCGACGCCCGGGCCGAGTTTTTCGTTGGGGTCGTTTGAGTTGGCGGAGCCGCTGCTGCCTTTGCCTCCGGGAGTGCCTTCCCCTTCGCCGCCTGGGGGATTTCCATCTGCGTGATCGTCATCACAAAGTTGTTCTCCTAAGTATTCACCAAGTTTTCCTCCTGACTTGTCTCCGACATACTCGAATATGTCAGGAGCGTACTTTCCGCCAAGCCACGCTCCCAATATTGTCCCTGGAACCGCACCAAACCCGCCAAACATTGCTCCAATCGCACCTCCGATTCTTGCGCCCATACTCGCACCGAGACGACGACCGGCCTTGGTTCTTCCAAACTTATTCCCTAGATCTCCTCCGATTTTGCCTCCGGCTTTGCCGCCGAGTATTCCTGGGATGCAAGTGTAGCCAGAAGGATCTACGTAGATGATTGGATTGTTCACTGCGTAACGATAAAGATTAATATCTCCGGAAGAAAGGTTGATAGGGTCTTTCTGAATGAATCGGCCCTCATTCGAAGTGTAAAAACGTGCCCTCATGTATAATAAATCGCCGCTTTCGCAGGTGACCCCGAAGGCTCCGGAAAACTGGAACTGATTCTGAATCGATGAGTTTTCAAGTATTATTGATCCACTGGGTGAGTAGGTGTAGTGCATCGTTATATAAATAACTGTGCAAACGGAGCTGAATGTGCTATGATTCAGTCATGGCTCGCATCGCTCAACCCCTTTTGCTGCAACCGGATCAAGTTCGTCATCTTGAATCCTTGCTGCGCCGCAGCACCCTTGAACTCCGTGTGGC
>SLGN01000138.1 GCA_007123695.1 Verrucomicrobiales bacterium | reverse complement strand
TCGCCGCGCCCACCCGGCCGGCCGCATGGATGGCGCGCGCTTCCTTCATCTCCCTCCACCCGCCGGTGTCGGAAAGATAGCGGCGGCTGAGCTCGACGGGCTCGGGCATGCGGCGGCGGATCGCGGGGCGGATCGACGATTCAGCGGAAGGCGGAGGAATCGACGGGGGAAGGAAGATGGCGGGATCGCGAGAAGATGACGGCGGCTGGCGCCCCCTCTTCGCGGAGCCGGACATGGCTACGGACGCGGCGCGCACTCGGGAAAGGCGCTCCGTGCCGGGGCGGGCCGTTTCGGAACCTCAGCCGAAGAGCTTCTCCACGGCCTCCGCCTTGACCAGTTCGCGGGGCTGGTTGAGATGGTTGTAGACGATGGACTGCGGATCGATGCCCATGGCGTGGTAGATGGTGGCGAGGATCTCGGTGGGATGGACCGGATCCTCGACCGGGGCCGAACCGGTCTTGTCGGACTTGCCGTGGACGTGGCCGCGCTTGATCCCGGCGCCGCCGATGAGGCTGGTGTAGCAGTAGGGCCAGTGGTCGCGGCCGTCGGCGCTGTTGTTGTTGCCACTGGTGGAGACGCCCATCTCGGGGCTGCGCCCGAACTCGCCGATGGCCACGACGAGGGTCTCGTCGAGGAGCCCCCGGTCGTCGAGATCGTCGAAGAGGGCGGAGAGGCCTTGGTCGAGCATGGGGGCGGACTGCTCCTTCATGCGCTTGGGGAGACCGCTGTGGTGGTCCCAGCTGTGATCGCTCGAATTCGCCACCTTGGGCCAGATGACCTCGACGACCTTGGTGCCGGCCTCGACGAGGCGGCGGGCGAGGAGGCAGCTCTGCCCGAAGGTGTTGCGGCCGTAGCGCTCGCGCAGCTTGTCGTCTTCGGCCTCGAGGTTGAAGGCTTCGCGGGCGCGGCCCGAGACGATCAGGCTGAGAGCCTTGTCGTAGTATTCGTCGAGGTTGTAGCTCTCGACGGCCTTCTCGATGGTCGGCATCTGCGAGGAGAGGGCGTCGCGCAGCCGGGCGCGGCGCTGCAGGCGCAGGGAGAAGACGTCGGGCCGCAGCTGGAGGTCGTCGATGCGGATCCGGTCCATCTTGCCCATGTCCATGTCGTCGCCGTCGGGGAAGAGGTAGTAGGGGTCGTAGGCCTTGCCGAGGAAGCCGGCGGTGCCGCCCTTGTTGACGACGTTGGACTCCTGGATGGGCCGCGGCATCACCACGAAGGGCAGCATGGGCTCGTCGGTGGGCTTCATCTTGACGATGTTCGAGCCGAAGTTGGGGAAGTCCTTGGGCGTGGGGGGCTCGAGCTGGCCGGAGGGGCTCACCTTGTCGGTGGTGTAGCCGGTCATGATCTGGTAGATCGCGGCGGTGTGGTTGAAGAGCCCGTTGGGGGTGTAGCTCATGGAGCGCACCGTGGTGAACTTGTCCGCCGACTTGGCGAGGCGGGGGATCAGTTCGGTGTACTGCAGGCCGTCGACGGAGGTGTCCAGCGGCTTGAAGATGGAACGCACGTTGGTCGGCGCGTCGGGCTTGGGATCGAAGAGATCGATGTGGCTGGGGCCGCCCTGGAGATAGACCATGATGACCGATTTCGCCCGGTCCCATCCGGGCCGCCCGACGAGGCCGGACGAGGCGCTGGCCTGGCGCACTGCGAGAATGTTGTTGAGCGTCATCCCCAGCATCCCGGCCCCGCCGACGCGAAGGAAGTCGCGGCGTCCGGGCTTGAGGTGGGGGTCGCAGAGGTCTTTGGCGATTTCTCCGGGCAGTCTGATCATGGCGTGGAAGTTTTCGGTTTTCGGTGTGCGGCAGTGGGGGATGCTTAGAGGGAATTCAAGAGTTGAGAAGTTGGTCGCGGATTGAATCCAAAGGGACTGTGGATTCCTGAACGGATTCCCTCTTCGCCTCTCGGAGATCCATCAGATCCCGATAGTCGTCGAGCTGCTCTTGAATGGCGACAAATTCCTCGTAGGGAAGCACCACGAACTCCTTCTTCCCGTCTCTCTCGATGACTTGCGGTTGGATGCTCATGGTTGATCAGCGGTAGCTCTCCCGGCGGTGGAGGACACGGTAGACGATGATGTTGTCTGCTTCAATTTCGAAAAGAACCCGCCAGTTGCCGCAGCGAAGTCGGTATTCCGGCTAGAAGTTGGTTAGCTTTTTTACGTCTCCTTTCAAATTGTCGGAAAGCTGCTCGATTTTTTCAATGGTTCTGGTCCTGTCCTCGAATGGGATTGCTTTTAGGTCTTTGATTGCCTTTTTCTTCAGTTCGATTCGATACTCCATTGGCGGGACTACCGATTGAAGAGGAACGAGGGGCTGTTGACAAGAGCCCAGGCGAGATCTTGGGCGGCGGTGAGGCGGCGGTCGGCGGCCTGGCGGGTGGAGTGGTCGATGTTGTCGCGCAGTTCGAGGAGCTTGGGATCCTCCTTGATGGGCTGCTCGGCCCGCTTCACGGCGGCTTCGAGGGCGAGCAGCTTGGCGTCGGGCGGCAGCGGCTTTTTCTCGGCGGCGAGCTTGGCGGCGAGGACGTGGAGCTCGCGGTCGCGCTCGCGGAAGTGGGCGAGAACGAGCGATGCGGCTTCTTCGGAGCGCGACGCCGGGGCGCGACCGAGCGCGGCGGCGACGGCGGCGGGCAGGCCGGGCTCGAGGGGTGCCTCGTCGCCGGTGGCCCAGACCCGGAACTTTCCGAGAGCGTATTCGCCACCGCCGTACTGGCATTGGATCGTCAGGGTGAGGACGCCGCCTTTCTCGCCCGTGTCGAGCGGCTGAGCAAAGCGGTAGCGGGCCCAGTTGGGCTGCCGATCGTTGCCGGCCACGGCCCAGCCCTTGATGTCCCGGGTGGCTTTTCCGTTGATGGAGGCTTTGACGTCGAAGCCCTGCTGGATGTGCTCGGTGCGGGCGTCGGCGAATTTCGCGGAGAGGGGCTTTTTGGGATCGCCGCCTTCGGGCAGGAAGGTGGCGGAGATCTCGCTGACGACGAAGTTGCCGTTGGCGTTGAGTCCGGGTCCGTAGCCGGGGAGACGCTCGTCGGTCAGGGCCTCGATCTGGAGTCCGGTCAGGGTGGCGCCTTTTTCGAGGGGGATGGCGATGGTGTAGACGGTCGCCTTGCTGGGGCCGCTCGCGAGGACGGTGCCGCCGGCCTCGACGGCGAGCTTGAGCCCGCTTCTCGCGTCGGCCTCGGCGGCGGAGGGTGTGAGCGGCTTCCACTGGGTCCAGAAGGTGGAGATGGCGAGGCCCTTTTCCCATTCGGCGGCCTTTTTGGCGAGGGTGGCTTCGTGCTCGGCGAGTGCCTTGGCGGCGGCTTCGATGCGGCCCTTCTGGGCGGCTTCGTCCTCGGTCTTTTTCTTGGCGGCTTCGGGCCGGTAGGCGGCGAGCTCGGATTCCGCCTTGGCGATGGACTGGAGGCGGTCGATCTCTCGGCGGCTCTTTTCGGGCACCCAAGCGGCCTCGGCCTTGGCCAGCTTGGCGATGAGGGCCCGGTGGTCTTCCTCGACCTGGCCGACGACGGCGAGCGCGGCCTCAATCTCGCTCTCGCTCGGTGCCCGGGCGAGGAAGCGGTAGTAGATCTCCTCGACGAGCTTGCGGTCGTCGGGTTCGGCGGCGACAAGCCGCGCCAGCTCGCTGTCCTCGGCTCCGATGGCGTCGCCGACGGCGGGCCCGGAGAGGAAGGCCATGACCGCGCTCATCTGCAGCTCGGAGGATCGCTCGCACTCGCAGGCGCTCTCCCGCACGGGGCGGCCGAGGTTGGCGAGGAAGCCGCTCTTGAGGTCGAGCTTGGCGTCGGGGAGCTGGCTGGCGCGCACCCCGCGACCGGCTCCGGGGATCTCGGGGACGCTGCCGGCGGCGAAATGCACCGCGTCGTAGAGGACCTCGGCGGGGAGGCGGCGGGCCTTGGCACGCGAGTAGTTGATCTCGTCGTCGGCGTTCCATTCGTTGGCCTCGATGGAGAGCTGGTAGGTGCGCGACTTGCAGATCTCGGCGACGAGGGCGCGGGTGTCGAAGCCCGAGGCGACGAGGCGCGAGGAGAGGTGGTCGAGCAGTTGGGGATTGGTCGGGGGATTGCCGGCGCGGATGTCGTCGAGCGGCTCGATCAGACCGGTCCCGAGCAGATAGCCCCAGAGGCGGTTCGCGTAGCTGGCGGCGAAGTAGGGATTCTCGGGGGAGACGACCCAGGCGGCGAACTGCTCGCGGCGCGTCGGCTTTCCGGGCTCGGCGAAATCGGCCTTGGCGAGGGCGGTCTCGTAGGGGAAGGCGGGCGGAGCGACCTCGCCGGTGCGCTCGTGCGTGAGCTCGCCCTCGGGCTTGTCGACGACGATTTCGTAGAGGGGTTTGGCCCCATCGACGGCGCTGCCGCCGATGTTCTGGCTGGGGGCGTTCTTCGCATCCCGCTCCAAGCCGGTCTGGGCGAAGTAGGCGGCGGTCTCGTAGTACTGGTCCTGCGTCCAGCGCTCGAAGGGGTGGTCGTGGCACTTGTTGCAGTTGAAGCGGGTCGCGAGGAAGAGGTGGGTGGTGTTCTCGACGATTTCGTCGGGATCCCGCAGGATCTTGTAGTAGCTCGCGGCGGGGTTCTCCTTGTTCGACCCGCTCGCGGTGAGGATCTTGTAGGCGAACTGGTCGTAGGGGGTGTTGGCACCAATCTCGCTGCGGATCCAGTCGCGGTAGAGGCGGGCGCCCTCGTCGCCGAGGAACTTGGAGTTCACTTGCAGCAGATCGCTCCACTTGTTGGCCCAGTGGTCGGTGTATTCGGGGGTGGCGAGCAGCTCGTCGACGAGGGCGTCGCGCTTCTCGCGGGTGGGGCGCTCGTCGGCGAGGAAGGATTTGACCCTGTCGGACGACGGAGGCAACCCTGTCAGGTCGAGGTGGATGCGGCGGACGAATTCCTCGTCGCTGCAAAGTTCGCTGGGGCGCAGCTTCATGCGCTCCCACTTCGCGGCGACGAGCTTGTCGATCTCGCCCCAGGTCTCGGGCGCCTCCCAGGTGAAGCCCTCGCGGTCGCCCATGACCGTGAGGGTCGTGGCGGCGTAGGCGCCCTCGTAGCGGGCGAGGATAGCGGTCTCGCCCCGGCGCACCGTGTGGAGCAGCCCGAAGTCGTCGTGCTCGGCGATTTCGGTGTCGCCCGACTCGATGAAGGACTCGAGGGTGACGTCGCGCGTCGCTCCGTCGGCGTAGCGCGCCACGACGCGGAACTGCTGGCGTCCGCCGAGATTCTGGACGACGGGATTCTTGGGGAAGATCTCGATGGAGGCGACCCGCGGGGCCTCGGTGTCGAGGGGCGCGCCCGAGGCGATCCACTCGCGGATGACGTGGTAGTAGCGCGACCCGTGGTCGGTGAGCATCCCGGCTTCGTGCGGGACGGCGCCGGTGGCCTTGAGCAGCATCAAGGAGTCGTCGGGCGAGGCGAAGTTGACCCGGCGCGCGGTGTGGTCGTCGGAGAAGCCGCGCACGTCGTAGAGCGGGTCGTAGCCGCGCAGGCTGAGCTTGAAGCCGCCCTTTCCGTCGTTGGCGCCGTGGCAGGTGCCCATGTTGCAGCCGAGCCGGGTGATGACGGGATTGACGTCCTGGACGAAGTCGAGCGGCGCGGGCGTCTCGGCGGGGGCGTAGCGGACCGGAACGCTGGCGCTGTGCTCGCCGAGGGTCGCCGAGAGGCTCCCCTCGCCGCCCTCGAGCGGGCGCACGATGCCGCGCTCGTCGACGGAGGCGGATCCGCCCTCCACGCTCCAGCGCACCTCGCCGGTGACGTCGGCGACGGTGCCGTCGTCGAGGGTCGCGGTGGCGAGGACCTGGAAGTAGCGCTCGGGCGAGTCGAAGGCAATTTCGCGCGGCGCGAGCGAGACGGAAACGACGCTGCGGCCTTCGGGCAGGCTGCCGAGGGTCTCGTGGAGCTTCGCCTTTTTCCGGTCCGTCAGGGCGGGGTCGGGAGCCACGTCGGGCAGGGTCGCGTCGATGGCGATGGGCTCGAAGCTGGAGCGTTCCTTCAGAGTCTTCGCGTCGAGCAGGCGCACGAGCCCGTCGGCTCCGCCGGTGGCGACGGTCTTGCCGTCGGGGGAGAAGGCGACCGCGTACATCGCCGCGGGGACGTCGAGGGCTCCGAGCCGCTCGGCCCCGCGGGTGTGGAACTCCTCGATGGTGGGATCGTCCTTGTCGGCGCCGCCGGGGGCGCGGCGCACCGTTTCGAAAAGCTTCTTCAGCTCGGGGGTGATGGTGGCGTCGTATTCGGACTTGAAGAGGTGGATCTGGCCGGAGCCGTCGAGGCTGGCCACGGCGGCGAAGGTCTTGCCGTCGGGGGCGAAGGCGGCGTCCCAGATGCGGCCCTTCATCGCGGGATACTTGCGGATGAGGTTGGCGTTGTCGCCGATCTTGCGGGCGGTCTCGCGCTTCATCCGGTAGATCTGCGGGACTCCGTCGGAACCGCCCACGAGCACGTGGTCCTGCGAGGGGTGGCGATCGACCGAGTTGAGGCCGCCGGCGAGGGCGCCGGGGGTGATGGAGGTGAGGTTGTCGATGAAGCGTTCGGAGGCGGCTTCGGTGAGCTTCGCCGTCATGTCGCGGCCCACCGAGACGAGATGCTCGCCCGAGACCGACCAGGCCGTGTCGAGGACCCAGTCGTTGTGCCCGCCCATGAAGAGGACTTGCTCGCCGTTCGACGCCTTGATCGCCCGCACCGTGTTGTCGGGCAGGCCGAAGGCGACGAGTTCGCCGTCGGGAGACCAGCTCGCGCCGTAGGCGGTGTCGAAGCCGACGATCTTGGAAAGGACGAGTTCGGACTTGGCCACGTCCCAGATTTGGATTTCGCCCATGCGTCCGGGCAGGCCGCCGGCGACGGCGAGACGCTTGCCGTCGGGAGAGAAGCGCACCGACTGGATGCGCTCGGAGAGGCCGACGAGACGCTTGACGAGGCCGGAGCCGTCGGCCTTGTGGACGAGCACCTCGTGGAATCCGGCCACCGCGAGGAGGGCGCCGTCGGGAGAGTAGTCCAGCGAGACGACCACCGGGGGCACGGCGTAGCGCGGCGGGTTCTCCATGGTGTATTCCTGGCGCGCGTTTTCGGGAGTGTCGTCGCCCGCGCCTTGCTCGATCCATTTCTTCACCAGGGCGACCTCGTATTCGGAAAGAGGCTCGTCCTTGGGCGGCATCTCCGGACGCTTCTCGCCGGGCGCGGTGACGACCAGCTCGAGGAGGTAGCTCTCTTCCGGCTTGCCGGGGACCACTGCGGGGCCGCTCTCCCCGCCAGCGGCGAGCGACTCGACCTCGGTCATGATGTAGTCGGCCTTGGCCTTGGCGGGCTGGTGGCAGCCCTGGCACTTCGCCTGGAAGACGGGACGCACATGCTCGTAGTAGCTGACGCGTTCGGGGAGTCCTTGGTCGGCGGGATCGGAAGCGGCGTCGGACGGGAGGGGCCCGAGGAGCAGCAGTGCGAGGGGGAGGAAGACGGGGGGGCGGCTTCGCATGGGTCTTTGGGGGGCAGGGGATGAACCGGATGGGGACGGACCATCCGGATCTAATTTAACGTTACTTCCAATTCGGAAGAGCCGAAATTCACGCGAACGCGTTCGTAACGATGCAGAGCTGTCGGGGTCCGGTCGGAGAATTCCGCGACCGAAGCTTCCGAGTTTCTCGAACCGCCGCAGCTTTGTTCCGCGACTTGGCGGTTCGGGGAGCGGTCTCAGGCCACCAGTTCCGGAATCGGTCTGCCGTGGTCGACGATGGGAGTGGGCCGGCCGTTGAAGTCGTCGATGGTGACTTTCGACGAGTCGATCCCGAGGTGGTGGTAGATCGTGGCGAGAAAGTCGCCGGGACCGCAGGGCCGCTCCACCACATCTTCGCCACGCTTGTCGCTCGCTCCGATGACGCCGCCGGTCTGGAGTCCGCCGCCGGCCCAGACGTTGGAGAAGGCGCGCGGCCAGTGGTCGCGGCCGGGCTGCAGGGTGCCGGCGGGTGCGCTCGCGTCGCCGGCCCCGGTGCTGCGGTCGAAGCTGATCTTGGGTGTCCGGCCGAACTCGCCAGTGACGACCACGAGGACGCGCTGGTCGAGCCCGCGGGCGTAGATGTCCTCGATCAGGGCGGAGACGGCGCGGTCGTAGGTCGGCATGCGGAAACGCAGCGCCTCGAACTGGTGCTGATTCACGGCGTGGTCGTCCCAGTTGCGCACGCGCCCGCAGAGGGGGCCGTTGAGGCTGCTGGTGACGATCTCCACCCCGGCCTCGACGAGGCGGCGGGCGAGGAGGAGCTGCTGCCCCCATCGGTTGCGCCCGTATCGGTCCCGGACGGCGTCTTCCTCCTTGCCGAGATCGAAGGCGTCGCGGGTCTGCGGATTGGTCAGCAGAGTCATGGCCTGGGCCTCGAATTCGTCGAGGGCGCCGAGCTCGCCCTCGTTGTCGAAGGCGCGCTCGAGCCGGTCGAGGCTCTTGCGCAGGGCGACGCGGTCGCTGAGGCGGCGGGTCTCGGCGGGGTCGGAGAGGCCGATGTTGGGCACGGAAAAGTTGGGACGGTTCGGATCGTCGCTGACCGAAAAGGGCGCGTAGGCGTCGCCGAGGTAGGCGGGGCCGTTGTATTCGAGGGGCGGGTTGACCCCGATGTAGTTCGGAAGCGGGTTCTCGCGCCGGCTTTCCTGCGAGCGCAGGTAGTGCGCCACCGACATCCAATCGGGGAGGCGCGGCTTCGGCTTGTCCCGGACGTCGCTGTCGCCCGACAGCATCTGCATCGAGCCCGCAGGGTGGCCGCCGGCCTTCTGGTGCATCGAGCGCAGGACCGTGAACTTGTCGGCGATCTTGGCGTTCATCGGAAGCAGCTCGGTGAACTGCATGCCGGGAACCTTCGTCGAGATGGTCTTGAAAGGGCCGCGATATTCGCTGCCGGCGTCGGGCTTGGGATCGTAGGTGTCGATGTGCGACTGCCCGCCGGGAAGCCAGACCATGATGATCGCCTTGCGCTCGGACTGCGGCAGGGCGGCGTTGGCGGCGCGCAGCTTCAGCAAGGCGGGCCAGGAGAGCGTCGCCATCCCGGCGAGGCCGACCTGCATGAAACCCCGTCGGTCGAGCGGGCCGGAACAGCGAAAGGGGGAGGACATGGGAGATACGGGAAGGCTGGGAATCTAGAATCCAAGACGATGTGGAGCTTCATTATCCAGCGATCCGCCGGGGAAACCATGCGCGTGATCCCGTTATGGCGGAAGAGCTCGTCCGGGACTCCCTTCGAGAAGGCGGGTAGCCAGAGATTCCCCTGGCTCCCGCCACGCCCGTCGCCGCAACCCCCGGCGGAAGATTTCATCGCTTCCGGAACGCGACGAGAGCCTTGGTGGGACTGTGGTCGAGGCAGCCCGAGAGGATGAGCCAGTCGAGAGCCTCGGGATCCTGCGAGTAGAGCGCCTCGGAATGCCACCCTCCGCGCTCCTCGGCGAAGCGGTGCCAACGCTCGAAGCGTTCCCGAGCCGCGTCGTGCCAAGGAATGAGGTTTCGGAAGCGCTCGCATAGGCGCCAACAAAACCAATAGGCGAGGGCCGAGGCGAGGAGATGCAAGGGAGCCAAAAAGAGCTGCTTGAGGTTGTGCCGAAGAATCACGGTGACGATCCTGCCATGCCGCGGGCGTCCCGATGATTGCGAAAGCGCCCGCATCACGGTCGGCAGGTTTCGAGGCTTGACGGTTCGTGACGGTTCAATCCCGATGGTCCCGCGCCTTCCCCTCATCTCCCTGCGACCGGATCACGCCCGGATGGATTGGGAGGATCGGTGTCCCGGCAAGGGCCTGGCTTGGCGAGGGCGAGGGCGAGGGCG
>SLGN01000004.1 GCA_007123695.1 Verrucomicrobiales bacterium | reverse complement strand
GCGCCCGGCGCGGGCCGTTTCGAGTCTCAGGTCTCCATGTATCCGATGCACGCGAAGCGCGTTCCGCTGGAGAAATTCCTTGCCTACCCCCCCGTTCCACTTTCGCACCGCGCTATTTCGGGATTCACTTCGAGGCTTCTTTCTGGAGGTCTGCGCTATCCGAAAGAGTTTCTGGAGGCTTTGATCAAGCATCGCGAGAGAACCGAGCCCGCAGCCCCGGCGCTGCGGGCTTCATTGAACCGATGACCCGCGGCGACCACATTTTCGTCAGGTCGGTCAGCGCCGGGGCGATTCGGTCGAAAGGCCGGGTTCAGCGAGACTGGCAGTACCATTCTCGGAGCGACGCCCACAGCAAAGCGGCCTGTTGGGGAATCGTTTTCGACCTCCTGGCCTTGTGCCCGTTGCTTCGGGAGCACGCTGCTGCAGGCAAGATCGGCTTCGGCATCAACCACGAGATGCGAGACTTCCGCGTGAACCGAAAAAAGAATCTCGATTTGGTCGTCTGCATACCGGGCAACGACTCGGAACCCTCGTCGGAAGACTTCGAGGGTTTGGTCGAAAAGTACGGGATCGTTCTGGACCAAGACGAAAGTGCCTTGTTGGCGACGCTTCCTCGTCTCTTGCGGAAATCGGTCGGCACCGTGTTCCTGAACTGCCGCAACGACGGTTCCAAGGTCGAAATCGTGGATCAGCTTGAGGACGGCACCTCTATTGATGCCATCCTTTCCTATTCGGCCTTGATCAGCCGGATTTCAGGGATCTACACTTCCAGGTTCCGAGCTTTTTAGACGAGATCGACCCTTTCGACCTCGTCCAGCTCGACTACGTCGTCGGCGTCTGCCGCGAGAGCCGATCCCTTTCCGCCGCCGGCCGGAAGCTCTTTGCGGCCACGCGGGCGAAAAAGGCGAAGCCGAACGACGCCGACCGGCTGCGGAAGTATCTGGCGCGCTACGGACTGAACTGGGAGCAGGTGGCCTAAGAGGCGGCCCCATTCCGCCCCCGCTCGCCCAGCGGGCGTCAGCGCTTTTCCAAAATCGTGGGGACGGAAAGGATGCCGGAGGGTCCGACGTGGCGGATGGCGACGGCGGAGGGCGCGTCGGGCAGCAGGATGGATTCCTCGGCGGCGGGCATGAGCCGCAGGGTCGACCAGTTGTTGCCGTGGCGGACTTGGATGAGCCGCCAGCGGGCGCTGGGCTCGGGCTTGAAGAAGAGCTCGAGGCGTCCGCCGGATTCCGAAGGGGCCACGTAGACATGCCCGGGAGGGCCGGCCCCCAGCCAGGGGGCGGCCGGGGGCAGGGCGCTCTCTGCGTAGACTTCGCGGAATCGCGAGCGCAGGCCGCCGCGGTCCTTCTTGATCGCCTCGATGCTCCAGTGGATGTGGCCAGGACCGCCCGAGGCGGGGTTCCGGCGCGTCACTTCGATCTGCCGGACCGTCTCGGTGGAGGGTCGGTTGCGGTCCTCGGAGCTGAGAATGCGGCTCGAGGCGATGCCGGGAAAGAGGTGGCGGTTCTGCTTGTTCTCGCCCGACCACCAGCGGTAGAGGGCGGTGTAGTCCTGGTCGGAACCGATGCGCCAGTAGAGCTGGGGAGAGAAGTAGTCGAGCCAGCCCTGGTTGAGCCAGAGACGCGAGTCGGCGGAGATGTCGTTGTAGGCGTCGAGCCCCGCCTTGACGCTGGAGGGGTGGCCGGGCCGCCAGATCCCGAAGGGGCTGATGCCGAAGCGGACGTGCGACTTCGTCGACTTGATCGATGAATAGGCGTTGCGGACGAACTGGTTGATGTTGTCGCGGCGCCAGTCGCGCAGCTCCAGCTTGCCGTCCTTGGAACGGTAGGCCCGGTAGGCGGCGGAATCGTCGAACTGGTCGACGGGCTTTCCGTTGACGGTCTTGGGATAGGGATAGAAGTAGTCGTCGATGTGGATGCCGTCGACGTCGTAGCGCTTGGCGACGTCGATCATCACCTCGATGGCGCGCTGGCGCACGAAATCCGAAGCAGGGTTGGCCCATTTCATCGATCCCGAGGAAAGCATCAGGGAGGAATGGGTGCGGCTGATGTGCCCCGACGACTTGGCCGACCGCTCCGTGGCGCTGGCGCGGAACGGGTTGAACCAAGCGTGCAGCTCGAGGCCGCGCTTGTGGGCCTCGGCCACGGCGAAGGCGAGCGGGTCGTAGCCGTCGGCGGGACCGGTTCCCATCTGTCCGGAAAGAAAGAAGGACCACGGCTCGAGGCGGGAGGCGTAGAAGGCGTCGCACTCGGTGCGGACCTGGAGGACGACGGCGTTGAGGCCGGAGGCGGCGGCAAGATCGAGCAGAGCCAGCATTTCGGCCCGCTGCTGCGCAGGCGGCAGGCCCGGCTTGGAGGGCCAGTCGAGGTTGTGGACGGTGGCGATCCACGCGGCCCGGAACTCCCGGAGCGGCTCCGGCACCTTGGCTTTGGCCGGGAGATACTCGGCCCGCGCCGGAAAGGAACTGGCCGGGAGAGCCAAGGCGAGGAGCCAAACGCGGCGAGATAAAGTTAGGAAGGCCATAATTTTCGAAACAGTAAAATAAATGAGAACCCGACTGGCCGCCACGGATTTCTTGCGGTACGAGAGAGCGACTCGCCTGCGGAGCTATGCTTGCCACCCTTTCCGTAAATCTTGCAAAGGTCGGCAAACGGGCCGGTGTCCCGGACCAAGGCGGGCCCGGAGCGGCCTATTCATATTCCCATTTCAGGATCCAGGGGTCGCCCAGCTCCTGCTGCATGGCGCGGAGCTTTTCCTGGTATTCCCGCAGGATTTCGGAGTATTCGGGATCTCCGGCGAGGTTGCGCGACTCGTGCGGGTCCTCGTCGATTCGGTAGAGTTCGAAGGCGGGGCGATGGATGTATTCGCCGACGGTCTTCTGCCCGTAGGGCGCGTCGAGGGATTTGCGGTACTGCGCCTGGAAGCTGCTCGCGGTCCACAAGTCGGAGGCAAAGGGGTAGGGCAGACCGTGGGCGATGTTCCAGATCAGCTTGTAGCGGCGGTCGCGGACGACGCGCATGGGGTAGTACATCTGGATCTCGTGGAAGGTGTGCGAGGCGTGGAGCATCTCCCAGTGCTCGGCCGAGCCGTCGCCGAGGATGGGCACCCACGACTTTCCATGGTAGGCGTCGAGCTTGGGGCCGAGGTTGTCCTTGGCGACCTCGGGGTAGTCTTCCCAGAACTTCCCGGCGTTGACGAACTTCTTCGGCCGGTTCCGATCGCGGTCGAGGCCCCCCGCGAAATCGAGCAGGCTCGGGGTGATGTCGATGTGGCTGACGAGGGCTTCGTGGCGCACGCCGCGCTTCGGCTCGTAGGGGTTGCGCACCACGAAGGGCACGCGCAGTCCGCCCTCGTAGACGGTGGTCTTGCCGCCTGGAAAGGCCATGCCGTGGTCCGAGGTGAAGACGATGAGCGTCTTGTCGTAGACTCCCGCCTCCTTGAGGATCTCGACGAGCCGGGCGACGCCCTGGTCGATGCGCGAGACGCTCTGGTAGTATTGCGCGAGCTCTTCGCGGGCCTCGGGGTTGTCGGTCAGGAAATGGGGGATGGGAACCTCGGCGGGATCGTAGAAGACCTCCTCGATCCCCGGATAGGCGCCGCGGTCGGGCTTGTTGCCGAAGCGGTTGGGTTTCAGCTCGAGCCGGGAGGAGTCGTCGACGCCGCCGCCCCGGTGCGGGTCGGAGGTGGCGAAATAGAGGAAGAAGGGGCGGTCGTCGTCGGCGCCGGCGATGAACTCGCGGCAGTTCTCGGCCATTTCGACGGGGCTGCGGGTGTTTCCCTTGAGGTAGGTCTCGTAGCGGTAGACCAGCTCGGGGCCGACGTGGTACTTCCCGATGAGGCCGGTGCGGTAGCCCGCTCCGGCCATGACCCGGGGCAGGGAGAGGCTGACCACGGTCTTCCACGATTCGAACCCGTGGTAGGAGTGCTGGTGGCCGTACATCCCGTTGCGGTGGTTGTGCAGGCCGGACATCACGACCGAGCGGCTCGCGGCGCAGCTCGCGGTGGTGGCGTAGGCGTTGAGAAAGACGGCGCCGTCGGCGGCCACGGCGTCGATCGCGGGCGTCTTGGCGACGGGGTCTCCGTAGCAGCCGAGGGTGGGCGATTCGTCGTCGGTGATGATGAAGAGCACGTTGCGCTCGGCGGCGGCGGCAGGCGGGGCGAAGAACGGGACGGCGACGAGGAGCGCGAGGCAGAGGACGGGGAGCTTCATGGTGACGGAAGTTGCCAGCGCGGGGGCGGGGGGTCAAGGGCCGTGGACGAGGCGATGTCCGCCGCCCGCCCTTCAGAGCAGGCCGTAGCGCTCGTCGATCGGCCTCTGGTAGGCGCGCACCGCTCCCGACTCGACCTCCTCCACGGCGACCTCGCGGCCGGCGAGCGAGGACTCGACGAGGGTGTAGGCGCAGGCGAGGTCGCGCAATCCCTCGCGCCCCGAGCATTCGGGCTGTCCGCCGCGCTCGACGGCGCGCAGCCAGTCGAGCTGGGCGAGGGCGAAGTCGTCCTCGAGGCCGAGGGGAAAGTGGGCCTCGCGGAGCTGCGCGGGGGCCTCGGCGGCGTAGAGTTCCGCGAGCGGGCGGGGGGGCTCGCCGTCGATCCGGATCTCGTCGCCGCAGACGCGGGCGCGGCTGCCGTGGAAGACCGCGCCCTCGCCGACGACGGTGCTGCCGCCGTGCCCGCCCCAGCTCCCGAACATGGTTCCGCAGGCGCCGGAGGCGAGGGAGAAATGGGCGTGGAAAGTGTCGTCGGCGTCGCAGGCGACCGCATCGGCCTTTTCGCCCCTGCGCCGGATCCAGCGCGTCGCCTCGGCGACCTGCGTCCGCGCCGACACCGCCACCACCTCGCTGCCGGAGACGTGCCGCACGAGGTCGAAGAAATGCGGCCCGAGGTCGAGCGCCATGCCGCCGCCCTCGTCGATGCGGTGCCGCCACGGCGTCTCGGCGACGACGAGGTCGGGCGCCCACCAGGTCCCGATGTTGCCGAGCACCGCCATCTGCAGCGCCCCGGCGGGACCGTGCTCCGAAAAGGCCCAGCTCTGGTGCCGCGCCGAGGGGACGTAGCGCAGGTTTTCGAAGACGCCGAAGGTGACCCCTGCGCGCTCGGCGCCCTCGCACATGCGGCGCGCGCCCTCCATGGTGACGGCGAGCGGCTTCTGCGAGAGCAGGTGGCGTCCGTGGGCGAAGGCGGCCTCGGCGACCTGGTGGTGGAGCCCGTGGGTGGAGAAGTCGTTGACCGCGTCGATGCGGCCGCGGGCGATCATCTCGCGGTAGTCGGTGTAGATCTCGACCGAGCCGGTGTCCTGGAAGTCCGAGAGATAGCGGTCGTCGATCGCGAGGGGATCGCCGGGCAGGTCCGATACGGCGGGCCGCTGGGCCGGACCTTCGCCGCGCTTCACGTAGGAGAGGGCGTCTTCGGCGCGCCGGGCGCAGAGCGCGGCGATTTCAAAGCCGTCCACTCCCGCCTCTCGCAGGATCCGGTATCCCTCCAGATGCGCCGCGAGGATGCGGCCGCAGCCGACGATGCCGATGCGGATCATGCCGGGGCGCCTACTTCAGCTTCACGGTGAAGGATTCCTTCGTCTCGACGGTCATGGCCTCGATTTCCTCGATCAGCTTGGCGAAGGACTCGGGGGTGGCGGATTCGGGATCGGCGGCGAACTTGTCGAGAAAGGCGCCGAAGGCGGGGTCGGCCATGACCTTGGCGACATCGACGTCGCTGATGATGATGAGATCTTCCGCGACGTGTTCGGCGGTGGTTTCGGAGAAGCCGGCGTCGGCGCGAAGGAAGTAGCCGATGCGCATGCCCTGGGCCATGCCAGCCGCCATCTTTAGGCCCTCCGAGGGCGCGACGCCCATGGCCTCGGCCTGATCGATCTGCTCTTGGTTGACGAGCCCCTCCCAGCCGTCCTTGGCGAAGCTCGTCGTCACGGTGAGGACGTCGCCCTCGAGGGCGAAGGAAAGGGCGCCGCCCTTGCCCGCCTCGATCTCCTCGCCGGCGGACTGGATGAATTCCTGAGCCTTGCCCGGCATCGAACTCTCGTCGATGCGGACGGTGCCGATGTCGTCGAATTCGTAGACCACGGCGTAGCCCTGCCATCCGTCGTCTTCCTTGGCGGTTTCGTGCTTGGCGTAGCGCACCCCTTTGCCATATCCGGCGGCGTCCTCGCGCAGGGAAGCTTCGTCGGGCTTGGCGAGGTCGCGGATGAGCCCGAGGTCCGGACCGCCGCCCCCGCCCGCGTCGCCCAGGGCGCCGCCGAGAGCCTCGAGCTGGTCGAGCATCGCGAGCATCTCGGGCGAGAAGTAGTAGCGGGCCACGATGTTACCGCTGCCGTCCTTCTTCACCCGCACCACCGTGGAGGTGCGGACGCAGGACGGCACGAGCAGGGCGATCACGGCGAGGAGGAGGAGCGGTAAGGAACGCATGGCGTGCAGTGTAGCGCGGCGGACCCGCGAGGGGAACGGAAAAATGATCTTTTCACGGCGGTGCCTCGACGCGGTCCGGCAGTTGGAAGAGAAGGGAATCTATGCCGCCGTCGAGGATCGCCCCTACATCGAAACCTGGTGCCGACGCCTCGCCCTATGGGATCGCTACGAGGCACTAGTCGCTGCGAATTCTTGAATGGGCTATGGTCCCGGAATCAGATTCAGCCCGGTGAGTCCGAAAAGCGGCGCGGCCGCGAGGAAGATGCGGTCGTTGGAATAGACTTCGGTGAAGCCGTGCTCGGCGGCGCAGGCGAGGTGGAGGGCATCGGCGGCGCGGATGTTGGTGGCGGCAGGAGCGGAGGCGAGGACGGATTCGAGGCGGGTCATCACGGCCTCGGTGAGAGGCAGGAAGTGGATGAGTTGTTGCTGGCGGTCATCGCGGAACTGTTTGGCGAGGCTCGCAAGATGTTCCGGGGCATCGGCACCCTCGCGGCGTTTGCGCAGGAGGATCGAGGCGATTTCGGCGCGTCCGTGCCAAGCGATGGCCGCGGGTTGGTTGGTTGGTTTTCACCAGCAGGTCTTTCACTGCTTGATGCCCCTGCTCCGCAGAATAGATCCGGAACAAGTAAGTGCTGTCAAAGTAGAGCATCTTCGCGCGAGGACCGGTCTTCGGAAATGAGGACGGTGGAATCGGTGCCGCCGGAGAAGGCCCCGGCTTGGAGGGCTGCTTGGGAATCAGGCCGCAGCTCTCGGTTCGCCTATGTGGGGGAAGGTAGCGCCGTGAATGCTGGATCGAGCTCCTTTTCCAAGGATGTGAGAACGAGATCCTTAAGGGTGCGCCCGGTTTCCACCGCGCGGATCTTCGTCCGCTTGTAGAGGGCTTCGGGGATGTCGATGGTCGTCTTCATGACCCAATCATACGGGAATACGGTTTCCCGTCAATGTATCGACTCTTCTCTTCAAACGGGTCAACGACCCGGGCTTCATGGTTGTGCAGGCTAGAGGATGAGCTTGTCACGCAAATTTTTTGCGCGCCCGTAACGCTCCTCTGCCCGACATGGTGAGGGGCGACGCGATGCCTCCCTCAATTCCTCCGGTTCTTCAGCCGCGCTTGCAGGCGGCGTGCTTTCGCGCTGTCCGCTTCGTTGTGGCAGTAGCGGAGGTAGACCTCGAGAGGCGCGATCGCCTCGTCGTCGCGGCCCAGCTTCGACAGGGAGAGGGCCTTGGGCCAGTAGTTCTCGTAGAACGAGGGATAGGTTTCGACGAGTTCGGCGGATACCTCGAGAAGGCGCGGCCAATCTTCTCCGAGTTCGGCAAGGCGGGCCTCGACGGCGAGGCGGTCCATGGCTTCGGGGTAGGCGGCGAGGCAGTCGTCGAGCCAAGCGGAGGGGAGTTCGTCGTGCTTCCCGAGAAGGGCAGCAAGCTCTACGGTGCCAGCGAACGCCCTCGCGAAGCGCCCCGTCCAAGCTTGGGCGATCATCTCGGGCAGGGCCTCCTCGGCTTCCTCGAGGGCGAGGACCAGCTCTTCTTCGCGGGCGGCGAGCCGCAGCGCGGGGATGGCGACGGGGAGCAAGCTGCGGGCGAGCAGATCCTCGGGGTCGATGCCGTCGAGAGTGCGGCGGGCCAGGTTGGCGTCCTCGGTCGCGATGGCCCGGGCCAGTTGCATCCGGCGCACTCTCGCGACTGCGTCCGGGTCGTCAATCTTCGAGGCGAGGGCGTCGAGTTCTCCGAAGCGTCCAGTGCGCACGGCGATGGCCGCATCGAGGAGACGGATGGCCGAAAGGGTGGCGGGCTGGCGCTGGTCGCGCCATGGTTTCAGCATGGCTTGGAGCAGGTCTCTTTCCTGTTCGCTGTCGATGTCGATGAGGTCTTCGGCGAGTTCCACGATTTCGGCGCGGTCGGCATCCTCCTCGGGCGCGGCCTCGATCAGCGCGGCGACCATGCGCCGCCGGGTCTCCCAACTGCCCTGGCCGTCGATCCGGGCGAGGGTGCGGGCGCAGGCATGCCAGATGTGGAGGTGTCGGCGGGGATACGTTCCGCGACGCACCTGCTCGCGAAACGCAGCCATCCACGCGGCCGCGCCGAGCACGTCGCGGTCGGGCCAGCCGAAAAGGTCGGGAACAGGCGCCGCCTCCTTCTCGCGCGGATGTTCGGGGTGCTCGAGCAGGATCGCGGCGAGCGCGTCGTGCACGGGCAGGAGGCGTTTCACCGCGGCGCTTGCCCGCACCGCGCCCAGCCGCAGGCTCTTCAACTGCGCTGCGTCGAGGCCCGGGCGCCTGCCTGCGGCGGAGAGGGCCTCGACTGCGGCGTCGGCGGTGGTGGTCCGACCGTGGAGGAGGGCTCTTTCGGCAAGCCATTCGACAAGCAGTCCGAGCAGCCATGGATCCTTCCGCTCCAGATAGCGCTCGACGGCCTCGCGTGCGTCTTCGGGGTTTGACGGGTCGGTGGCGAAGACCGTCGCAACGACGTCGATGGCTCCCCGGGTATTGTCGTCGAGGGACTCGTCGTCGAATTTCTCGGAAAGCAGACCGAAGACCCGTGCTTCCTCGAGGTCGGCGCAGGTGAAGGCAACGACGCGAGCGACCTGGCTCTTCAGCGGGGCCGGCGCCTCGGGGTCGTCGAGCAGGTCGGCGACGATGGAAACGAACTGCTCTTCGCGGAGGGCCTGGGTCCGCGCCAAGCTCGCGAGGGAGTTGCCGAACCAGCGGATGCGCCAGTCGCTGTCGAGGCGCGGATGCTGCGCGGCGAGAAATCCGGCCTTGATCCGCGACGGGGAGGGGAGCCGTTCGATTTCATTGTCGATCTCGGCGGGCTCGTCGTCTTCGTCGATGCCGAGTTCGGCCAGGTCGAGGGGCGGCAGGCTTTCGAACCACGGCGGCGCGTGGCGCCCGAGCCATCGCGAGACGGCGGCGGAGAGGGCCTCTCCCTCGGTCTCGCCGCGCAGCATTTGCACGAGGCTGGCCTTCGATGCGGGATCGTCGGCGTGCGCGGGATGCGCCAGTTCGGTCTCGAGCATTCCGCGGATCTCGGCGTGGCGGCCCTCGAGACCGAGGAGGCGCACGAGCTGCACAACGGAGGGCAGGCGGTCCTGGTTCATCGCGGGCGAGGCGAGATCCTCCCGGAGCCGTTCGATGCAGGCGGGCCGCTCGTCTTTGTCCTCGGCGGCGACCAGCGCCCACAGCCGTCCGACGACGTAGGAGATGGGATGGTCGTCGCGGGGGAACTCCTCCAGATAGCTGCGGACGTGCCGGAGCCCGGCCTCGGGTTGACCGGTGTCGATGGCGCACATCGCGAGATAGAGGAGGCCGGGGCGGCGATGGTCTTCGCCCACGAGGCGGCTGCCCTCCAGCATGGCGATGTTGAAACCCTTCAGGCTCTCGGCGT
>SLGN01000093.1 GCA_007123695.1 Verrucomicrobiales bacterium | reverse complement strand
CATCATCGATCCGACCCGCTGGCCCGGTGCGGCGCCCTCGTCGGGGGATAGCAGGAAGACGTCTTTCCCGCCGGGGCCGGACGCGACGATCATCCCCTCGCTGGTGCCGAACTTCATCTGGCGCGGCGCGAGGTTGGCGACCATGACGACGAGCCGGCCGACGAGGTCGGCGGGTTGGTAGGCCGCCTTGATGCCCGCGAAGACCTGGCGGGTTTCTCCGCCGCCGAGCCCGAGGGTGAGGCGGACGAGCTTGCGGGCCTCGGGCACCTCGTCGGCGGCGAGGACGCGGGCGACGCGCAGGTCGACCTTGAGAAAGTCGTCGATGGTGATTTCGGGCCCGATCGGCGTCGCCGCGAGCGCGTCGCCGGAGTCGTTCCACGCCGGGGCGGGGGAGTCGCCGTCCGCGCTCGCCGCTTTGTCCGCTGCCGGGACCGCAGTTGCGGGGCCTGCTGCCGGGGCGGGGGATTCCTCGCGCGATTCGGCGACCATTGCCTCGATCTTGGCCGGATCGACCCGGGCCATCATGTGGGCGAACTTGGCCACGGGACGCCCCAGCAGCGGCGTCTGGGCCTGTTCCCACGAGGCGATGCGGTTGTCGAAGAGTTCCCCGGTCTTCCTTGCAAGTTCGGGCAGGACCGGGGCGAGGTAGACCACGAGGGTGCGGAAGAGGTTGAGGGCGACGGTGCAGACGTCCTGCAGCTGGCGGCTGCGGGCGGGATCCTTGCGCAGCTCCCAGGGAGCGTGCTCCTCGACGTAGGGGTTGGCGAGGTCGGCCAATTCCATGACCATGCGCATGGCCTTGCCGTAGTCGCCCCGCTCGTAGGCGGCGGCGATCTCCTCGCCGCGCCCGGCGAAGCGCTCGAAGAGCCCGCCGTCGTCGGGGTATTCGCAGGAAAGCCCGCTCGCGGCGACGAACTTCGCGGTGCGGCTGGCGAGGTTGACCACCTTGCCGACGAGGTCGCTGTTCACCCGCGAGACGAATTCGCCGAGATTCAGGTCGAGGTCCTCGACGCGGGCAGAGAGTTTGGTCGCGTAGTAGTAGCGGAGGTATTCGGGGTCGAGGTGCTCGAGGTATTTCGAGGCGCGGATGAAGGTGCCGCGCGATTTCGACATCTTTTCCCCGTCGACGGTGAGGAAGCCGTGGATGTGGACCCGGGTTGGGAGGCTGAAGCCGGCGGTCTTCAGCATGGCGGGCCAGAAGAGGGTGTGGAAATACTGGATGTCCTTGCCGATGAAGTGGTGGACTTCGGTTTTTCCGCCTTTCCACCAGTCGTCCAGGCTCTCGCCCTGGGCGGCGCACCATTCCGCGGTGGACCCGATGTAGCCGATGGGTGCGTCGAACCAGACATACCAGTAGTTCCCCGGCGAGTCCGGGATCTCGAAGCCGAAGTAGGGGGCGGGGCGGGAGACGTCCCAGTCGCGCAGGGCTTCGTTGAGGAAGAAGTTTCTCAGGTAGTTGGCGCTCTCCGGGGGCAGGGTGCCCGACTGGGTCCACTCGGCGAGGAAGTCGTGGAGCTTCTCGATCTGGACGAAGAGATGCGTCGCCGCCCTCGGCTCGGGTCGGCTGCCGGAGAGGGTGCTGACGGGATCGACGAGGTCGATGGGGCTGTAGGTGGCGCCGCAGGCCCCGCAGTTGTCGCCGGGCTGGTCGGTCGATCCGCATTTGGGACAGGTGCCGCGGACGAATCGGTCGGCGAGGAAGGTGCCCTGCTCGGTGTCGTAGAGCTGGTCGATCTCCTGCTCGACGACCATCCCGGCGTCGCGCAGCGCCGCCCAGATCTCGTGGCAGACCTCGCGGCTGGCCTCGCTGTGGGTGCTGCCGTAGTGGTCGAAGTCGATGTGGAAGCCGGCGAAGTCGCGCTGGTGGGCCCCGCTCATCTCCGCGACGAGTTCCTCCTCGCTGCGGCCCTCGGCGCGCGCGCGGATCATGATGGCGGTGCCGTGGGTGTCGTCGGCGCAGATGTAGACGGCGCGGTGCCCCCGCATCTTCTGGAAGCGCACCCAGATGTCGGTCTGGAGATACTCGACGAGGTGGCCGATGTGGATGTGCCCGTTGGCGTAGGGCAGGGCGGAGGTGACGAGGAGCTGGCGCATGCGAAAAGGGGGCGGTCCGGGGGCGGGCGGCCCGCGGGGTTCAGTCGTCGTCCTTCTGGAGGCTGGCGACGACGTTGAAGTCCTCCAGCGTTGAGGTGTCGCCCTTGACGTCGCCGCCGGCCACGATTTCCTTGAGGAGGCGGCGCATGATCTTGCCGCTGCGCGTCTTCGGCAGGGCCTGGGCGAATCGGATGTCGTCGGGCTTTGCGATGGCGCCGATCTCCTTGCCGACGTGGCTTTGCAGCTCCTTGGCGAGATCCGGGCCGTGCTCGGCGCCTTCCTTGAGGGTGACGAAGGCGACGACGGCCTGGCCCTTGATCTCGTGGGGGCGTCCGACGACGGCGGCCTCGGCCACGGCGGCGTGGGAGACGAGGGCGCTCTCGACCTCGGCGGTGCCGAGGCGGTGGCCGGAGACGTTGAGGACGTCGTCGAGCCGGCCGACGATCCAGAAGTAGCCGCGCTCGTCGGTGCGGGCGCCGTCGCCGGCGAGGTAGACGCCTTCGTATTCGCTCCAGTAGACTTCCTTGAAGCGCTCGGGATCCTTGTAGATGGTGCGCAGCATGCTGGGCCAGGGCTTGCGGATGACGAGCTTGCCCCCTTCGTTGGGGCCGCAGGGCTTGCCTTCCTCGTCGAGGATGGCGGCGTCGATGCCGGGGAAGGGCCGGGTCGCGGTGCCGGGGACGAGCGGGGTGGCGCCGGGAAGGGGGGAAATGAGGATCGCCCCGGTCTCGGTCTGCCACCAGGTGTCGACGATGGGGCAGCGTCCGCCGCCGATCTTCTCGTGGTACCACATCCAGGCCTCGGGGTTGATGGGCTCGCCGACGGAGCCGAGGAGCCGCAGGGAGGAAAGGTCGTGCTTTTCGACGAAGCCGTCGCCGGCCTTGATGAAGGCGCGGATGGCGGTGGGTGCGGTGTAGAAGACGGTGACCTTGTGGTCCTCGACGATCTTCCAGAAACGTCCCCAGTCGGGCGTGTTGGGAGCGCCTTCGTACATGACCTGGGTCGCGCCGCAGGCCATGGGGCCGTAGACGATGTAGCTGTGGCCGGTGATCCAGCCGACGTCGGCGGTGCACCAGTAGACGTCGTCGGGCTGGTGGTCGAAGATGTGGCGGAAGGTCGCCGAGGTGCCGGTGAGGTATCCGCCGGTGGTGTGGAGGATGCCCTTGGGCTTGCCGGTGGAGCCCGAGGTGTAGAGGATGAATAGGGGATGCTCTGCGTCGAAGCCCTCGGCGGGGCAGTCGTCGGAGACGTCGGCGACGGCGTCTTGCCACCAGAGGTCGCGGCCCTCGGCCATCGCGACCTCGTTGCCGCAGCGTTGCAGCACGAAGACGGTCTTGACGCGTTCGTCGCCGGCGAGAGCCTGGTCGACGTTGGCCTTCAGGGGAACGATGGAGCCGCGGCGCCAGCCGCCGTCGGCGGTGATGACGGCAACGGCCTCGGAGTCCTCCAGCCGGTCCTTGATCGAGGTGGCGGAGAAGCCGCCGAAGACGACCGAGTGGATCGCCCCGATGCGGGCGCAGGCGAGCATGGCCACGGCCGCCTCGGGCACCATCGGCATGTAGACGAGAACGCGGTCGCCGGCGCCGATGCCGCGGGCCTTGAGGGCGTTGGCGAAACGGCAGGTCTCGGCGAGGAGCTCGGCGTAGGTGAGGCTGCGGCTGTCGCCCGGCTCGCCGACCCAGTGGATCGCGACCTTGTCGCCGCGGCCCTCGGCGACGTGGCGGTCGAGGCAGTTCTCCGCAGCGTTGAGTTTGCCGCCGACGAACCATTTCGCAAAGGGCGCGTCGGACCAGTCGAGGACGGTGTCCCACGGGGTCTGCCAGACGAGCCGCGAAGCCTGTTCGGACCACCAGCCCTCGGGATCCTCCAGCGAGCGGCGGTGGAGGGCCTCGTATTCCTCCATCGAGCGGACATGGGCGTTGGCGGCGAAGTCGGCGGGCGGAGCGAAGACGCGGTCTTCTTTCTGGAAGGATTCGATGTTCTGGCTCATGAAATGGGGGGATTTCTGAAAGCGGGAGCCTAGCAAGGCCGCCGCGAAATGGAAACGCAAAATGTCTGGCGCGTTTCCGAAGCCGGGCTCCGGAAGCAGGGAGGGGCCGTCGCCCGGGCGCCTAGGCGAGGAAGGTCGCCCGGCGGCGGCGCACCGCCTCGGCGAGTTCGCCGACCATCTCGACGGTGGTCTCCCAGCCGACGCAGGCGTCGGTGACGCTGACTCCGTACTTGAGCTTGGAGCGGTCGGGGTTGAGGGACTGGGCCCCTTCCTTGAGATGGCTCTCGATCATGACCGCGCGGATCGAGGTGTCGCCGCCGCCGATCTGGGCACAGAGGTTGGCGCAGACCTTGGGCTGGTTGCGGTGGTCTTTGGCGCTGTTGGCGTGGCTGCAGTCTACCATGATGGACGGATCGAGCCCCTTGGCCTCGAGGGCGAGGCGCACCTCGCGGATGCTTTCGTGGTCGTAGTTGGGACCGGTCGAGCTGCCGCCGCGCAGGATGATGTGGCAGGTTTCGTTGCCCTTCGTCGCGATGATGGCGCTGTCGCCGGCCTTGGTGACGGAGAGGAATCGGTGCGGCTTGCGTGCCGCCTGGATCGCGTCGATGGCGATCTGGTAGTTGCCGCTGGTGCCGTTCTTGAAGCCGACCGGCATGGACAGGCCCGAGGCGAGCTCGCGGTGGATCTGGCATTCGGTGGTGCGGGCGCCGATGGCGCCCCAGGCGATGAGGTCGGCGTAGAACTGCGGGCTGATCGTGTCGAGAAACTCGGTCCCGGCGGCGACTCCCTTCATCGCGATGTGGAGCAGGAGCCGGCGCGCCACCGAGAGACCTTCGTTGATGTCGAAGGACTCGTCGAGGTGCGGGTCGTTGATCAGTCCCTTCCAGCCCACCGTGGTGCGCGGCTTCTCGAAGTAGACCCGCATGATCAGGAGGACGTCGTCGGCGACGTCCTCCTTGAGCTTGGCGATGCGGTCGGCGTAGTCCAGCGCGGCCTCGGGATCGTGGATGGAGCAGGGACCGACGATGGCGAGCAGGCGGTCGTCCTTGCCGGTGAGGATGTCGGCGATCTCCCGGCGCGCCTCCGCGATCGTCTCCTCCACGGAGGGGGAGACGGGGAGTTCCTCCATCAGGATCACTGGAGGGATCAACTGGCGGGTGCTGGCGATGCGGACGTCGTCGAGGGGGGTGGCCATGGGGCGGGGAATGAACAACCGAAACGCTGGGGAGCAAAGCGGAAATTGGGAATCTTCCCGGGGCGCGGAAAGGAAGGCCGGTATTCCCCTGACTTGCAATTCGCCCCGGTTCCCACGAGCCCCGGACTCAAGGGTGGCGGACCTCGACGACGACGGAGCGGCGCCCCCATTCGAGGGCCTGCCGGTGCGTCTTGAAGAAAAGATCGATCTTGTTGCCCTTTATTGCTCCGCCCCGGTCCTCGACGACGCCGTCGCCGTAGCCGGGGATCCTCATGCGGGTGCCGAAGGGGAAGACCGAGGTGTCCGCCGCGATCGTCCCGCGCTTCGCCTTCGTCCCGGAGGCAGTCACCCCGACCTTCTTCGGCTGGCCCTTCATGGGGCCGTATGCGTAGACGGGCCGCAGCAGCAGGTTCCTTTTCCAGCCGCAGCACTGGCCGCACTTGCAGTAGCCGGTCGCCTCCAGAGTCAGGTATTCGACCCGTCCGCCACCCATTCGGCTCGCGCAACCAGCGGTCGCAAACCCAAGGGTAGCAAAAATTAAAATATTAATAAAAAACTTCATATTAAAAAGTTTCCCTGACTTTTTGCCTTCTTCAAGGAAGATTTGGGATTCATTTCTGCCGTCATGATGAATCACCCTCCAACAATCCGCGCCCTGCTGCCCGACGACCTCGAATTCGCCCATTCCTTGAGCCGGTCGACCGGCTGGAACCAGACCCGGCGGGACTGGGAGCGCTTTCTCGGCCTCGCGGAGGCGGGAGGCTGCTTTCTCGCGGAATGCGGAGGCGACCGCGCCGGCACCGCCACGACGACGGCCTACGACCGCGACGTCGCCTGGATCGGCATGGTGCTGGTGCATCCCGACTTCCGCCGACGGGGACTTGGCACCGCTCTGCTGCGTGCCGCCATCGGACACCTCCGCGACAAGCTCGGCGTGGCCTGCGTCCGTCTCGATGCCACTCCGGAGGGGCGGCCGCTCTACGAGGGGCTCGGTTTCGAGGCGGAATGGGGGCTGCGACGCTGGGTCAGGGAGGCGGGGGAGAGCGAGAGCGAGGGCGAGCGAGGGGGGCTCGGGGTGGTGGCGGGCTCGGAGGGAGGGTGTGGCGGGCTTGACCGCGAGGTCTTCGGGGCCGACCGCTCCGCTCTGCTTGCTTCGCTGCGGTCGGGCTCGCTTTTTGTCGAGGAGCTGGACGACGGCAGCTTCGGGATGGTGCGCGAAGGCGAGCGTGCGCTCTATCTCGGACCGGTCACGGCGGCGGGGACGGAGTCGGGGCTGGCGCTGGCGCGGCGGCTGGAGGAGCGCTGCCCGCGCCACCGGGCCGTCTTCTGGGACCTGCCCGATTCCAATGCGCCCGCCATCGGCCTTGCGGAATCGCTCGGCTTTTCTCCGGTGCGCTTCCTCACCCGCATGCGTCTCGGCGACCCGCCTGCGCCCGCCGATCCCGCGAGAATGTTCGGCATCGCAGAGCCCGGGCTGGGATGATGCGCGGCCCGGGGCAACAGGGTTTGTTCCCTGATCCAACAGGGTTCGGTCCGGGAGCCAACAGGGTTTGGTCCGGGAGGAAAGAGGGTTGGCGGTAGCGTTTGGTGAGAGCTTCTGTTGGAAGTTTGCCCCTCGTTGTGGTAGAACTTGCCGGTGCGGAGTCTCCCGCCGCCATTCCGACAATGTTCCAAACCGGCCAGCGGGTCGTCTGCATCGACGACCGATTCGACCCTTGGGTCTACGACCTCTACAAGTCGCTCCCCCGCAAGAACGGGGTCTACACCGTGCGTGCTGTCGGGGTGGGGCGGTCCAACCCGACCTTCGCCCTCGACGAGGACGCCCGCCTCCACGTGACCGGGGCCGATCCCGATTTGCTCCTGCTGCTCGAAGAGCTGCACAATCCCGACGACCCGCACTCCTCGATCCAGCAGGAACTCGGTTTCCGGGCCGAGCGTTTCGCCCCCCTGGAGGAGGATCTGGAGGAGGCCGAGGAGTATGCCTACGTCGGCGCGGGAGCCGAGGTCGAGGTGAAGATCTGGAAGGATTGAAATGCGTGCGCTCCGCTGTCTGCTCCTGCTTCTCGGCATGGGCTTCGCCGCTGCCCCTGGCGCGGTTTCGGCCGGGCCGTTCGAGATCGCCCACCGCGGCGCCAGCGGCTATCTGCCCGAGCACACCCTCGCCGCCGCCGCCATGGCCCACGCGCTCGGGGCGGAGTTCATCGAGCAGGACGTCGTGATCTCGTCCGACGGGATTCCGGTGGTGCTGCACGACGTCACGCTCGACGCGACCACCGACGTGGCGGACCGCTTTCCCGGGCGCGCACGCGACGACGGCAAGCACTACGTCGTCGACTTCACCCTCGCCGAGCTCAAGTCGCTGGAGGTGCGCGAGCGATTCGATCCCGAGACGGGCGAGCCGGTCTTCGCGGGGCGCTACGCGGGGGAGGGGCCCGTTTTCCGCATCGCCACCCTCGACGAGTCGCTCGCTCTCGTCGGTGGTCTCAACCGCAGCACCGGGCGCGAGGCGGGTGTCTATCCCGAGATCAAGAGCGCGGCCTGGCATCTCGCCCAGGGCGTCGATCTCTCCGCCGCAGTGCTCGAGGTGCTGGCGAGGCACGGCTACGGGGGAAAGGAGTCGCTCTGCTACTTGCAGTGTTTCGAATACGACGAGGTCAAGCGGCTGCGGGACGAGCTCGGCTACCGCGGGCGGCTCGTCCAGTTGCTCTCCGGGGGCGACAAGGTGGACAAGGGCAATACGGACAACGCCTTTCTCCGCACCCCGGCGGGTCTGCGCGAGCTGGCGCGACGGGTCGACGGCATCGGGCCGCCCATCGGCGAGATCGTGGGCGGCGATTCTCCCGAATCGCGTGCCATCAAGCCGCTGGTCGCCGACGCCCATGCCGCCGGGCTCGAGGTCCATCCCTACACCTTGCGCGCCGATTCCCTGCCGCGCTGGGCGTCGGGCTACGACGACCTCGTCGCGGTCCTGGCCGAAGCCGGGATCGACGGGTATTTCACCGATTTTCCCGGACTCGCGAAATGACCGATCGGCACCGGGGGCGGCGGTGCATCCTTCCTGCGTAGGGCGCGGCGTTCCAGCCCGATGGCATCGAAGTGGCGCTTGCCTCCGCGCCGCGCATGGGCTAGCAGGTTGGCGAATTCGATGAAAAAAGGCTGCGATTGGAAATGGGGGCCGGTGATCGGCGGGGCGGGCGTGGCCTCCTTCGTCCTGACCTGGTCGCTGGGCTGGCACGAGCGGGGACTCGGCATGCTGCAAGTTTCCAGCACGCTGCCGATCCTGATTCATTTCGTGGGCTACGTCCTCGCCCTCGGAGCCCTGTTCCGGCGCGAACCGGAGACCCGCTTCGGCGAGGGCGTCAAGGAAGGCGGGCTCGTCGCCGCCGGCGTCGGTGTGGTCGCAGCCCTGGGGCAGGCGCTCTACCTGAAGTTCCTCGATCCGGGCTGGACGGACCGCTTGGCCGACTTGGTCCGCGCCCGCTATGCCGAGGCCGGTTTTGCCGGAGAATCGCTCGAGGAGATCGTCGAGGGCGCCCGCAGCACCTACGGTTTTGCCAGCAGCGTCATCCAGGCGGGGATCGGCGGGCTTCTGCTCGGGATCGTCTTCAGCGCCCTGATCGTCGCGGTTCTGAGGTTTCGCTCGAGTCGTTGATGGGGAGATGATTGCATGAGGAAAGCACGCCCTTCGCAGCGCCGGATGCTTGTCGCCGCCGCCCTCCTGTTGGTGGCGCCGGCCTTGGGCTGGGTGCTGCTGCTGGCGCTGGGTGCGATCCGCGAAGACGATGGTCCCCCCTTCAAGTTTTCGGACCGCATCGCGACGATCTCGGTCGCGCCCGACGACGACGGCATCCTGCGGGCTCGCTTCGCCGGGGCGAAGGAGGAAGCGACGCCGCTCACCGGCGAGGAGTTTCTCGCCGAGATTCATCGCCGCAAGCGCGACCTGCCCTGGATCTACCGGCTGCTCGACGTCACCTCCTTCGCCGGGGTCTGCTGGGTGCTTTTCGGCTTCGCGGGGCAGGGGATCTTCACCGCGCGCATGGTCGTGCAGTGGCGGGCCAGCGAGAAGGCGCGCAGCTCGATCGTGCCGCCGGCCTTCTGGTGGCTCAGCATCCTCGGAGCTTCGATGCTGATGGTCTACTTTGTCTGGCGCAAGGAGATCGTCGGATTCCTCGGCCAATCCACCGGATGGTTCATCTACGTGCGCAATCTCTGGTTCATCTACGGACGCGAGGGCGGCGGGGAGGGGCCCGCCGATCGCTGAGCCCGGATCGAGAACGCCCGCCGCCATGAAGGAACTCTACCGCGAACCCGACCTGACCCGGATGGGGCTGCTGCGCTCCATCCTCGAAAGCCGCGGCATCGCCACCTTCATCCGCAACGAGAACGAATACAGCGCCCTCGGCATCGCATCGATCCCGCCGTCGACGCCCACGATGGAGCCGATCGCAGTCTCTTTCTCGCGCAACCAGTTCTCGAAGCGCATGTATGCGCTGCAGCCGTCACCGACGATCGACCCGCCAGCCTGCGTGT
>SLGN01000752.1 GCA_007123695.1 Verrucomicrobiales bacterium | reverse complement strand
GTTCGTGCCTCGATTCGTCAGGCGTCCCGAAGTGCTCTTGCTAGGCGATGCCGCCAACAAGGATCTCGTCACCGATGACTTGGCCCTCGCGGAACTGGGCATTGCGATGCCTGAGCGAGGCAAGGCTCCGGACGTTCTGATCCACGACCGGGAGCGCGATTGGCTCGTTGTTGTCGAGGCCGTTACTTCGCATGGTCCGATCGATCAAAAGCGAAAGAACGAGCTTACAGCCCTCTTCGCCGGGGCACGACCGGGACTGGTCTTTGTGAGCGCCTTTCCGGATCGCAAGGTTTTCACGCGTTTCCAAGCGAACATCGCCTGGGAAACGGAAGTGTGGATCGCGGAATCACCGGACCACTTGATTCATTTCAACGGCGAGCGTTTCCTGGGGCCGTATCCGGAGTGAGGCCGCCCGGCCCTCAGCCCTTCGGCAGGTTCCAGACGGGGTCGAAAGCGCCGTCGGTCGGGTCGTCGGCTTCGGCGAGCCGCCGTCGCAGCAGTTCGGCGGCGGCGTCTTCGGGCGCGGCGGCGAGGTAGCTGCCGAGGGCCTTTCGCGCGGCGGCGAAGTCCCCGCCCTCGTAGGATTCCAAGGCCGACTCGTAAAGCCGGGCGAGGCGTTCCCAGTCCTCGTCCGCGCCGTCGGGAGCCGGTTCGTGGAGATCGACCGGAGCGGCGATGTTGCTGACGCGCACCCGGGCGAGGCGCCGCATCGGGAAAAGGTCCGGCACCTTCGCGGCGGTGGCCCCGGTCAGGAGCATGGGGGTGCGGAAGGCCTTGGTCGCGCCCTGCACCCGGCTGGCGAGGTTCACCACGGTCCCGAGAGGCCCGTATTTGAACTTCCGGTGCGTCCCGATGTTTCCCACAAGGGCCTCTCCCGAGCTGATGCCGATGCCCACCTCGGTGGGGGCGCCGACGACGTGCCGCCACTGCCGGTCGAGCCCGGGAAGCCGCGCCCGGATCTCGGCGGCGGCGCGGCAGGCCAGTTCGGCGTGGTCGGGCTGCTCGTTCGGCGCCCCCCACATGGCGAGTAGTTCGTCGCCGGTGTAGTCGACGAGGACACCGCCGTGGTCGATGACGACGGAGGAGAACTCGCCCATCACCCCGCCGAGCCAGGCCACCGTGGGGGCTGGCCCGAGCCGCTCGCTCACCGCCGAGAAGCCGCGGATGTCGCAGAACATCACCGTGACTTCGGCCTGGCGAGCCTGCATCTTCATCGGATCGGGGTTGCGGGCGAGTTCCCGCGCCAGCTCGCGGGTGAAATGCTGCTCGAAGACCCTTTCGCGCAGACGCTTTTTCTCGAGGCTGGCCCGCAGACGCGCCATGAGCAGGGCGGGACGGATGGGACGGGAAAGGAAGTCCTCGGCCCCCCGCTCGATGCAGCGCACCGCGTCCTGCTCCTCCTGCAGACCGGTGACGACGATGACGGGCGTGTTGCCGAAGCGCCCTCCCTCGCGCAGGCGCGAGAGCACCTCGAAGCCGTCCATCTCCGGCATGCGGATGTCGAGCAGCACGGCGTCGTAGTCGGTCCGCTCCATCTTCTCGATCGTCTCGACGCCGTTCACGGCGAAGTCGATGCGGAAGCCGCGGGGTTCGAGGAGCCGTCTCAGGATCTCGCGGTTCTCGGGGTCGTCGTCCGCCACCAGCAGGGTTCCCGCGTCTTCTTCGGCGGGTTCCGCGACCTTGTCGCACTCGGCTTCGGCATCGGCGCCTTGCTCCGGCGGACCCGCCCCCGGGTCGGCCGAGAGCGCCTCGAGGCACTGCTCCAGCGACGCGGCGACCGCATCGAGGGTTTCGCCGAGAGCGGCGGGCGGCTCCCCGAGCCGGACGAGCTGGAGCAGCCCGAAGAGATGGTTGAGACGGTTGCGCCCGTCGTGCCGGTAGCGCAGCAAGGGTGCGGAGCCGCCGCCTTGGGAAGCGAGCCCGTCGATCTCTCGTTGGAGCAGCCCGGTCTCGTCGGCGAATTTGCGAAAATCGGCCTCGAGGGCGGCACCGCGTCCGTCTCCCGCGTCCGCCGACCCGCCCTCGGCGAGCAACCGGGAGGCCAAGCGACCGAGTTCGGCGGCCGCCTCGCGCAATGCGACGAGGGGATCGTCGGATCCGGGAAGGTTCGGAGGGTCTTGCGTCACCCCTCCATTGTGGCGGCAAGGCTTCCGCGAGGCGAACAAAAAGCACACCGAAATTCCACGGCATGGGGGGATGGGCGCAGGACAAGGTAGGCGGGATCGTAGGCAATGCCGGACCTTTCGAGGAACTCGACGAGCTCTTCCCGGAACGTCTTGACCCAGTGATGCTCCTCCTGCTTGGCAATGCAGGAGCGCACGGAATCCCGAACCGATGCGCTCACGGTGAATGCGGCTGGCACCCCTGCCGGGGTGCGGTTCGTTGGGGGGCGGGTATCCGGTGGTGTCGTCGCGTCGCTCCTCAACCACCGGCTACAAACTAGGAAGCCTCCGGCTTCCGGGCGAGGTGCGGTTTCGCGCACCGATTCCGATTCCGATTCCGATTCCGATTCCG
>SLGN01000333.1 GCA_007123695.1 Verrucomicrobiales bacterium | reverse complement strand
GGGACGCTCGCCCGGCGCCCTCGCCCGCCGGGTGCAGAGGATGGCCTGCGAGCCGGGGAGGATCTCGGTCTGCACGAAGAGATTGCTGAAGGCCGGGTGGGCGAGGTCGGCGTTCGGCGGCACGAGGACGACTTCGGCGTAGCTGGTCAGCTCGACGCTCCGGGTCCGCGAGGAGAGGTTGGTCAAGGTGATGCGGCGGACCTCGACGTCGTCCTCGGGGGAGACGGCGATCTCGGTGTAGGTTTCAATCTCCTCGTCGCGACGGCGGAACTCGGCCCGCCCCTCGACGAAGATCGCCTCGTAGTGGTCCGGTAAACGCCGCGTCGGCAGGTAGGCCGCCGACCAGAGGGAGCCGGAATCCGCATCGCGCAGGTAGCAGTGGGTCCCCCATCCGTCGCTCGTCGCGTCCTCGCGCCAGCGCGTCACCGCGAGATCCCTCCAGCGGCTGTAGCCTCCGCCGGAATTGCTCACCATGACGTGGTAGCTCCCGTTGGAGAGCAGTTGCACCTCGGGGACGGGGGTGTGCGGCGTGGAAAAAACGCGCAGGGTCGAGGGTTCGATCGTGGGTGGACGGCGGGCTGCGTTGACCTCGGCGGCATGGGGTTGCAGGGGAGAAGCGACCTTGGGGATGCGCTCGCAGAGGAGCAGTTCCGAGGCCTTGAGGAAGGGATCGGAGAGAAAGCGCCGGTTCATCGGCCTGTCGTGGAGGACCGCGCCGATCGCGAGCAGGCTCATGCCCTGGTGGTGGGCCATGTAGGTCCGGATGGGAACGCCGGTCCGACCGCGGGGGACACGCGCCGGAGTGAAGTCGATCGCCTCGAAGAGCCCGTAGTCCCCCCGGTAGCCCTCGGTCGCGATCCGCTCGAGGTTGCGGCAGGATTCCTTCGGAGAGACCATCAGGGCCAGGGCCGAGGCGTAGGGCGCGATGACGAGGTCGTCGGCGAGGCCGCGCTTGAAACCGAGCCCCGGCACTCCGAAGGCGCTGTATTGATAGGTGCCTGCGGCGTCGGTGAAATGGTAGCAAGACTCGGAGATGCCCCAGGGCACCCCGCGGAGGCGGCCGTATTCGATCTGTCGATCCACCACCGCCCGGTAAGTCTCGTCGAGCAGGGTGTGCGCGTGGGTCGGCATCCAGAGCAGCGGCATCAGATACTCGAACATCGAGCCGCTCCACGAGAGCAGGGCCATCGCCCCCTCGTGGGCGGTGAGCTGTCGCCCGAGGGCGAACCAGTGGTCCTGCCCGAGATGCCCCTGCGCCACGAGCAGGTAGCTGGCGAGCCGGGCCTCGGAGGCAAGCAGGTCGTAGAAGGAGGGATCAAGGCGACGGTCGCCCACGTTGTAGCCGATCGAGAGCAGGTCGCGGCCCGGGTCGTGGAGAAAGGTGAAGTCCATCTCCGCCATTTCGCCGCTGCGCCGCGCCAGTTCGTCGATCTGCCGCAGGCGCGCCCCGGCGAGTTCACTCCCGGCGGGCGCTTCGCCCAGTTCCCGCAGGGTCGGGATGGGGCCGGTGGACTTCCGCATCGGCGCGAGGGACTCGAGGTCGTCCCGCCAGGCCTCGGCTTGGCGAAGGAGCGCCGCGGCCCACCACTGCTCTTCGCGCTCGCTCGCCGGCGGCATCAGGCCCGTTTCGAGACAAAACTTGCGCAGCCAGTCGAGGGCGGCCGCGAGATCGGAATCGGGCGGGTTTTGCAGCATCCGCCGGAGAGGTTCGGCCGCCGCATCGGAAATCAGGTCGAGGGTGTCCCGCAGCCCCTCCAGCGCCGAGGGCGGGAAAACGGGACGGTCCTTTAGCTCCAGCAGCCCGGCCCGCAAGGTCAGGAGCGATCCCGCGAGATTGCCGCTGTCGACGCTCGAGACGTAGTGCGGCGGCAGGACTTCGAGGGTGCGGGTGTCGTACCAATTATAGAAGTGCCCCCGGTAGCGCTCGAGGCGGTCCATCGTGTCGAGCCCCTTCACGGTGCGGTCGAGCAGCCCGCCGAGCGAAAGGTAGCCGAAATCTTTCGCCGCGAGATTCGCAAGCAGGCCGAGCCCCATGTTCGTCGGCGAGGTCCGCGAGGCCACGACCGGCGAGGGCACCTCCTGGTAATTGTCCGGCGCGAGCCAATTTTCCTCCTCGGTCGCGAAGACCTCGAAAAAGCGCCAGGTCTGCCGGGCGAGACCGCGGAGAAAGGATTTTTGGGGATCTGTCAGGGTCGGCGTCTCGCGCGCCGCGGGGCGGCTGATCCACCATCCCACCGCGGGAAAGAGCAGCCAGAGCAGCAGGACCGGCCCGCTCGCGAGGAGCTCGGACGAACGTGTCGCCGCAAACAAGGCGAAGAGGACGAGCGCAAAGGCCGGCGCGATCCACATCTCGCCCCAGAAGTCGCGGAGGGTGGCGCATCGGTTGCGTTTCGCGTAGCCGGGGGTGTGCCAGAGCAGCAGCCCGCGGCGTGTGAAGGGCATCCGTCCGGCCGACACCCGGATCGCGTCGAGATGGATCGCGGCCCGGTAGGGTAGCGAGGCCAGGGTGAGGCCGGCCTCGGCGATC
>SLGN01000631.1 GCA_007123695.1 Verrucomicrobiales bacterium | reverse complement strand
GCAGGGCCTCCAGCTCGCGGGCCTGGTCGCGGCTCCGGCCCGAGAGCGAGGCGTCCCACACCACCCGCACCCGCTCCGGCTTGGCGCGGGGCTTCGGCCGCCAGCCGTCGGGCAACCGCCCTTGGGCGAAGAAATGCGTCGCGCCGTCCGGCTCGCGCTCGACCCGCAGGAGCGTCTCCCCGGCGCGGGGCAGGGCGGCGCCGACTGTCAGCTCGCCCCCGAGGACGAGATCCTCGCCCGTCCACGACCATTCCCCGCCGGTCCCGGACGCCCCCTCGCCCGCGCCTTCCACGCCCAGCCCGGCCGACGCCGCCCCCGTCACGCGGCAGGCGAAGGCGTGCAGGGTCTGCGGATGGTCCAGTGCGAAACGGTAGCCTTCGTCGCCGAGCGCTTGCAGGTAGCCGATGCGGACCCGCTTGGAGGATCGCGCCTCGATGGGGAAGATGCGGGTGCGGTAGACGTTGTCCGCCTCGCGCTCCACCAGGCCGGGATCGACCCTGCGGGCCTTGATCGATTCGTAGGCGAAGCGGGCCTGCTCCTTTTCCACCGAGACGGCGGGCCGCATCGCCCCCGCCACCTCCAGCGCGTAGGTCGAGACGGTGGCGCCCTCCGGGAGCTGCACCGTGAACTCGCCCTCCTGCATGCGCCGGGTGTGGTTGTAGAACTCCAGCTCCAGCACCGTCTCGGCGACTCCGCCGACAAGCTCGACGCGCAGCGAGAGCTCGCGCAGCTCGAGTTTGACCGCGCCTTCGCCCTTGCCGACCTGCAAGGTGGGCAGCGCCGCCCCGGCCTCGGGAGGACCGGGGCCCAGCACGGCGGCGAGAGCGAGGGCGGCCGCCAGAGGCAGGGGCATGGGCCTACGTTTCATCGCCGGGCGGAGTCGGGAAAGACAGGCTCACTCGGGATCGGCGGCCTCTTCCTCGGGCGGGAGGCCGACGACGAGGACGTCCGCCTTCACGAAGACCATCACCTTGCGCTCGCGCTCCGGCATCCCCGTCTCGGCGTGGTGCGGCGAGACGGCGGCGATCAGGCAGTGCTGCCCCGCCCGCAGGGTGACCTGCGTGGTGACTTTCATGGTGTAGAAGGACGGCATCTTGACCGTCAGCTCGCCGTCGCGCGAGCGGTAGTCGCCCCACTCGCTATGGCCGGGCAGATAGACGATCTCCGGCGCCAGGTTGAGGTCGACGGTGCGTTCGTCGGCGCCGAGGACGGGATCGACCTCCAGAGTGGTGCCGACGTTCCTCGTTTCGAAGGCGGTCGGCGTCGGCAGGTGGTTGCCCAGGATCGGCGCGGTGCCGGGGGGCGCATCCTTCTCGAGCACGAAAGCCTCCGCCGGGTCGAACTCGGTGGGGTAGATGTATTCGTGGATCGACTCCACCTTGCCGCGCTGGCCGCTCCGCACGATCAGCATCGCGGTGTCGAGGACGCGGGCCTCGCCCTCCTTGGCCAGCTCCGCCAAGGTCTGGCGCAGCGGGCTGTCGTCCGACGACAGGAAGGGCTCGATGCCTTCCCTGCCTGCGCCCTCCGACATCAGCCGCGTGTAGGTCTCGTGGGAGACCTCGATCCACTCCACGTGGACGCGCATCTGCTTATCCAGGATGTCGATCAGGTCCCGGCCGAGCGGATTGAACTCCTCGCTGGGGTCCTGCGCCGAGGCGTGCGGAAGCAAGGCGAACGAGACCGACAAGGCGAGACACGGGAAAAGCAGGCGTTTCATGCCGCCGAGGGTAGGGATTCGGAGAAACGGTGGCAAGCCGAAAACTTTCGTAGTAGCGGTGTTGGGTCTTGCGAGGCAACTCCATGGCCGCTCGGTGCGGCTCCAGCGAGTGCAGCACGGAACACCGCGGCCAAAGCACGAGTCGTAGTCCGCGAGATCGGTGGGACGCATCGGCTCCTCGCAGCGATGCAGCGCAACGTGGGCGAACTCCTGAACGACCTGCTGCGTTCGCGCTGCGCCTCACGGCACGAGCGCGGGCAGGGGGACCGAATTCCCGTCGCTGTCTTGCAGGTCGATCCGCTCGAGGACGATGGTGCCGGGAGCGTTGCCGGGATCGAGGCGGAGGGCGGAGATGCTTTCGACCGGCAGCTTGAGGCGATGCTCGCGGACCTCGCCGTCGTGGACAAGGGGGAAGGCGACGGTGCGGTCCTTGTGGAAGGGCTGGCCGGGCGATTCGCCGTAGTAGACGACGCCGCCTCCGGCGGCGGTGCTGCCGAGACGCAGGGCGAGGGCGAAGGGGCCGCGCGGCCCCGGGGGCAGGTTGCGGACGGCGATGAACGGATCGTTGCCGGTGGCGGCGATGACGAGAGAGGAAAATACAAACCAGGCTGTATATTTGTGGGCCTCCTAAGGGCGTAAGGGAAGGGAGGAATGTTTCCTCTCGGGATTCGGTCGATTCTTCTACCAATTCGATCGCCAACCACCCAGCGGGAGATGTCGGTGCGGTCGGCTAGTCTCCGCGATCTTTTCCGAAGACGCGACGGAGGAGACCGCCGCGTTCCTCGTCGCCCTTGGCGGGGCGCGTCGAGG
>SLGN01000152.1 GCA_007123695.1 Verrucomicrobiales bacterium | reverse complement strand
GATGTCGAGAAGCCCGTCGCCGTCGACATCGACGAGCGAGACGCCGGTGCACCAGCTCGCGGAGTCGGCCAAGCCCGCCGATTCGGTCTCGTCGGCGAAGCGGAGCCCGCCCTCCCCGCCGAGGTTCCGGTAGAGCCGGTTGGGAACCGCGCCCGCCACGAAGACGAGGTCGGGCCATCCGTCGCCGTCGAGGTCGCCCGCGGCCACCGATCCGCAGGCCATCGACGAATAGTAGAGCCGCTTGTCGGGATGGTCTGTGTCGATCGGAATGACGAAGTCGAGGCCCGATTCGGACTGGGCGACGGCACGGAATAGAGGGGCTTCCCCTTCGCTTTTCCCCGACACGGCTTCCTGCGGGCGGAGCCGGGCAACTTCCTTGACCCCGCCGACGGGCTCCGCCGCCGTCAGCGGGCAGGGCGTGGCAAAGATGGCGCAGATGGCGAGGAGCGAGAGGCTTTCAGACAGGACCCGGAGAAGGATCGAGGGAGATCGGGGGGCGTCGATCATGCTGTCAGGGTATCCGATGCTTCGGATCTGGGCAAGCCCGCCCTTTCCCGAGGATCGGAACTTGCGCGCGCGTGACGCTTTCCCCGCTTGCAATTGGACGAATCGGGCGGTCATTCCCGGCCCTCCCATGCCTGATCCCTCCTCCTCCAGCCCGGTGCCGCCTTCGCGCATCCGGAACATCGCCATCATCGCCCACGTCGACCACGGCAAGACCACCCTCGTCGACCAGATGCTCAAGCACGCCGGCTCCTTCCGCGACAACCAAGTCGTGGAGGATCGCGCCATGGATTCCATGGACCAGGAGCGCGAGCGCGGCATCACCATCAAGGCGAAAAACACCTCGGTGAAGTGGGGCGAAAACATCATCAATATCGTCGACACCCCCGGGCACGCCGATTTCGGCGGAGAAGTCGAGCGCGTCATGAAGATGGTCGACGGCGTCCTCCTCGTCGTCGATGCCTACGAAGGGCCGCAGGCGCAGACCCGCTTCGTCCTCAAAAAGGCGCTCGCCCATGGCCTCACCCCCATCGTCTTCGTGAACAAGATCGACCGGCCCAACGCCGAGCCGCTTCTCATGCACGACAAGGTCCTCGAACTCTTTCTCGACCTCGACGCCAACGAGGAGCAGTTCGGCGCCCCTTTCCTCTACGGCAGCGCGAAGAACGGCTATGCCGGGATCCGCCCCGATGCGGAGATGAAGGACATGGGACCGCTCTTCGAGGCCATCATGGAGCACATCCCCGCGCCCGACGCCGACCCGGCCGGGGAGTTCAAGATGCTCGTCTCCAACATCGACTGGTCCGACTATGTCGGGCGGATCGCCATCGGCAAGATCCTCGCCGGCACCGTCGAACTCGGGCAGACCGTCTGGCGCCTCATCCCCGGAGGCAAGCCCCAGCGGGCCAAGATCAGCAAAGTCTTCGAATACAGCGCCCTCTCCACGAGCGAAGCCGTCTCGGGCGGAGCCGGGCACATCGTCGGGATCTCCGGCTTCGAGGACGTCGACATCGGCGAGACCATCGCCGCGAGCGCGGATTCGGAGCCGCTGCCCTTCGTCGAGATCGACCCACCCACGGTGATGATGTCCTTCGCCGTGAACGATGGCCCCTATGCCGGCACCGAAGGCAACCGGGTCACTTCCCGCGAAATCCGCGACCGCCTCTTCCGCGAGGCGCGGACGAACGTCTCGATCAAAGTCGAGGACACCGAAAACGCCGGCGAATTCAAGGTCAGCGCCCGGGGGGCCATGCAGGTCGCCGTCGTCGTCGAGGAGATGCGCCGCGAAGGCTACGAGCTTTTGGTTTCCCGCCCCACCGTAATCAAGCGCGAGATCGACGGCAGGCTCCACGAGCCTTTCGAGACCGTCTATCTCGAAGCGCCCGAGGGCTCCATCGGCGGCTGCATCGAGGCGCTCGCCCGACGCAAAGGCGTTGTCGAGACCATGAGCACCCGCAACGGTCGCACCAGCATCGAGGCCACCATTCCCACGCGCGGACTCATCGGCTTCGAATTCGAGCTGCTCAACCTCACCAGCGGCGAAGGCATCATGTCGCACCTTTTCAAGGAATACCGGCCCGATTCGGGCGACATCCGCACCCGCGGAACCGGCACCCTCGTGTCGATGGAGAAGGGCGAGGCCATGACCTACGCCCTCGGCAACATCGAGACGCGCGGCAAGCTCTTCGTCGGGCCCAGCGAGCTGGTCTACGAAGGCATGATCGTCGGCGAGAACCCGCGCGCCGACGACCTACCGGTGAACCCGACGAAGGCCAAGCACGTCACCAACCACCGCGCCGCCGGCAGCGACAAGACCGCCGCCCTGACGCCCCCGATCCGCTTCTCCCTCGAGCGGGCCATCGAATACATCGAGCCCGACGAACTTGTCGAAGCCACGCCGAAGAACATCCGGCTCCGCAAGCGCATCCTCGACAGCAACGAACGGAAGCGCCTCGCGAAAAAGGGCTGAGTTTCCGCCAGTGCCACCGAGCTCCGACGGGTGCGACGTCGTGCCGATCCGCGAAAGAG
>SLGN01000478.1 GCA_007123695.1 Verrucomicrobiales bacterium | reverse complement strand
GTTTGGGTTCGGTTCGGGCGGCGGCGTCGGGAGTATGGCCGCAAGCGGCAGGTCTTCGTCAAGAAAAAGGTCGCGAGTTTGCGCCATTGCCTCCGGCGGTGATGAACGCGTTCCTCGTCGCATTCGGACGCGAGATCTTCGAGATCGTGCCAGGGAGAGTCTCCACCGAGGTCGATGTCCGCCTATCCTTCGACACCGTGAGTACGGTCGCTCTCGCTCGCGAGCTGATCGACCTCTACGAGAGCCTCGGCACGCCGCGCGAGCGGGCGCTGATCAAGATCGCCTCCACCTGGGAGGGCATTCAGGCCGCAGGCGTGCTGGAGCGCCTCATCGAAGAGCGGCTGGAGAGCTGAAGCCCCAGGTTCCGAGCCCGATCTATTTTTTTTACAGAAAGGTGGGGAGGAGAAAAATCAAATCCACTCTCGCCACGGCTAGATCGCCGCACGATTCCCGTTGAAGGGGACGCGGAGTTGGCGCAGCGTCCCGCCCGACGATGCGAACCTCCGACTTCGACTACGAGCTGCCCGAAGAGCTCATCGCCCAGCACCCCCCCGAACGCCGCGGGGAATCGCGCCTCATGGTCCTCGACCGGGCCGCCGGCACGGTCGCCCATCGCGCCTTCTCCGATTTCCCCGGCCTGCTCGGACCGGACGACCTGCTCGTCCTCAACGACACCCGCGTCGTCGCGGCGCGCTTCTTTCCCGAAGACGGTCGCGGCGAGATCCTCCGCACCGAGATCCGCAGCGAACGCCTCTGGAAATGCATGGTGCGGCCGGGAAAACGCTTCCGCCCCGGCGCGCAGGTCGCCATCGCCGGCTGCACCGCGACAGTTCTCGAAGTCTGCGAAGACGGCGAGCGGCTCATCGAGTTCGACCGGGCACCCGACGAGGAGCGCCATGGCCACCTCGCCCTGCCGCCCTACATCCGCCGACCCGACGCCGCCGCCGACCTCGAGCGCTACCAGACCGTCTACGCGAAGAAGCCGGGGGCCATCGCCGCGCCCACCGCCGGGCTCCACTTCCCGCCGGGAATGCTCGACGCGCTGCCCCACGCCTTCGTCACCCTCCACGTCGGCGTGGGCACCTTCCGCCCCGTCTCGGGCGAGGAGATCGCCGGACACCGCATGCACAGCGAGCACTACGAACTCTCGAACGAGACCGTCGCCGCGATCCGGGCGGCAAGGCGCACCCTCGCCGTCGGCACCACCGTCGTCCGCGTCCTCGAGACCTGCGCCCGCGACGGCGGAGGCGAACTGAAGGGCGGCTCCGGCGAGACCGACATCTTCATCCACCCGCCCTACCGCTTCCTCGCCACCGGCGCCCTCCTCACCAACTTCCACCTGCCCAAGTCGACCCTCGTCATGCTCGTGAGCGCCTTCGCCGGACGCGAATTCGTCCTCGAGGCCTACCGCGAAGCCGTCCGCGAGCGCTACCGCTTCTTCAGCTACGGAGACTGCATGTTGATCTTGTGAACAGTTGCCGAATTCGATTCTTCTTGTCTCCGGATCGAAAACAGGGAAAATAGGTTCCAAGGATCCCGCGCCCCCTCCCCACCAGGCAGGAGGCCCAGCGCCTCTCCGACGCCCGGCCCCGTCCCGCCATGGGGAGCGGGTCCGAAAACCGGCCGCCCATGCTATCGAACATTTCCCAGAAGCGCCTCAAAAACCGCGGTTTTTCCAGCGGCAAGAAGCGGCGCAAAGTCAGCGAACGACCTTGGTTCGAGATGATGCGCTCGGGCTGGCAGGTCAGCGGGCTTCTCTTCGGCCTGTTCGCCATCCTCTCCTCCCTCTGGATCGTCTTCGCGGCGGAGGCGGGCTCCGTCTTCGCGGGCAACCATCTCCAGACCATCGTAGTGGTCTCGGTCATCTCCGCAACCCTCGTCGTCCACTGGCACGTCAGCCTGCCCGAGACCTTTCGCCGCAACTCGCGCATCGGACTGATGCTGCTCGTGATTCTCGGCCAGCTCCTCCTCGTGAAGCTGAGCTCCTTCGTCGCCCTGAAGTTGGCGCCCGAGGGCGGCTTCCGCTTCCTCGTCGAGCCCTACATCTTCGCCCCCATCGTCGTCTCCCTGCTGGTGGGCCGCCGCCACGGCACCTTCGCAGTGGTCTACTCGGCCATGCTCGGCGCGATGACCGTGTCGAAGGACGAAGCCTTCTACTTCGTCCTCTTCTCCATGATCTGCGGCTTCGTCGCCATTTTCCTCTCCGACCGGGTGCGTCGCCGCAGTCGGCTCGCCACCTCGGGCGCCTACGCCGGGGCGGCCTGCGTGCTGCTTGCCACCACCCTCGGACTCGTCCCCTGGCCCAGCCTCTCCGCCCCCCTCGAGGCGTGGGAACTGCTCGGCAAGCAGGTCCTCTCCGCCGTCCTCGTCTCGGTCCTCACCGCCGTCCTCGTCGGGGGCCTGCTGCCCCTCTTCGAAGCCGCATTCCGCATCACCACCGACGTCACCTGGATGGAGCTGGCCGACCTCAACCACCCCCTGCTCAAGCGGATGACGATCGAGGCACCGGGCACCTACCACCACAGCCTCGTCGTCGCCAC
>SLGN01000449.1 GCA_007123695.1 Verrucomicrobiales bacterium | reverse complement strand
TTTCGCTACTCCACCCCCGGGGGCGAACTCACCCCCGAGGCGAACCCCAACGGCTCCGCGCACCACATCGCCGGAATCATCAACGAGCGTGGGAACGTCCTCGGGATGATGCCGCATCCGGAGAGGGCCATGGAGGACCTCCTCGGCTACTCCCGCCTGGGCGCGAGCTGGGAGGGCTTCGCCATCGAGAACCTCATCGCCGCGCTGCCGGAGGGGGCACGCGCCTCCTTCTACCGCACCGCGGCAGGCGCCGAGATCGACCTCTTACTCGAACTCCCCGGCCACGCCAGGCCGTGGGCGCTGGAGATCAAGCGCGGCCGCGCGCCCAAGCTCGAACGCGGCTTCCACCACGCCCGCGAGGACGTCCGCCCCGAACGCTGCCTCGTGGTCTGCGGCACGGAGGAATCCTTCCCCCTGGGCGACGGCATCGAGGCCGTGAGCCTGCCCCATGCCCTGCGCCTGCTCAAAGGCTGAGCCGCTGGCGATTTGTGACCTTGAGAGGGGAGCCTCGCTTTCCGCTCCCGATTTTAACCTGGTGCCGTCAGCTTTCGCCGCACGACGGGGAAAACTTGAAATGCCGTTTTGGCACATCAAGTTCGGAACACGGCGGCCGCCCCAAACTGCCAAGTGAGCCAAGTATTCGAGCAGCCGGGATTAAGATTAAGGATTAAGAATAAGAATAAGATTAAGAGCGGGAGCCTGTCGGCCGCCTGGTTCGCTGCCGATGCATCAGGACGCTGACGATCACCCGCCACGAGCCTCGGCGACGCCCTCATGGTGCCCCAGCTCCAACCTTGGCGCGCCAACCTTGCCAAACGCCAGGTCAAGGCGCCAAAGATCTACCTCCGCGACAGCGGCCTTCTGCACCGGCTCTTTGGTCTCGACGGGGAGAAGGCGCTCCTCTCCCATCCCAAGGTCGGAGCTTCTTGGGAAGGCTTCGTCATCGAGCAGGCCTTCGCGACCGAGCCAATTGTGAACCGGGTAAAAATACAGATCCAATTAAATCCATCCCTTTTAAAAGGATACATTTGAAGTATTGTGGGCTTATGAGCCTTCATCCCGTCCTTGCCGAAAAGTTGAGCGAGACGCTTCAAGTCGTTACGGCGATCCCTTGGACGCGGCGGGACGCGCGACTGCCCGCCGTGCCGGGAAAGGCGCACGCCGTGATCGGGATGCGCCGCGCCGGCAAGACGACCTTCCTCAAGCAATTGATGGCGGAGCGGCGGCAGGCGACCAGGCCGGAATGCGCGGTCTATCTGAGCTTCGACGACGACCGCCTCGGCGAGCTTCCGTTGGAGCAACTCGGATATCTCATCGAGGAATACTTCCGCCGACACCCGGCTCTGCGCGGCAGGGAGGAAGTGCATTGGTTTCTCGATGAAATCCAGCTTGTGCCGGGTTGGGAGCGTTTCGTGCGGCGGGTGCTCGACACCGAGCGCATCTCGCTTGTGGTATCCGGATCATCGGCCCGGATGCTTTCGCGCGAGGTCCATACATCCCTGCGCGGACGCGGCATCGAAACCGTGATCCGGCCCTTCGGATTCCGCGAGTTCCTGCGACACCGCAGCGAGGAACCCGCCGAATCGCCCGAGCAATGGACCGCCGCCCAGCGATCCTTCGTCGAAAAGCGCTTTCTCGAATTCCTCGGCGAAGGAGGTTTCCCTGAAACGCAAGGCCTGCCCCGGCCGCTGCGCACCGAGCTGCTTCAGGGCTACGTCGATACCGTGCTCTTCCGCGACGTGGTGGAGCGCCACGCCGTCTCCCAAGTGGCCGCCCTGCGGTGGCTGGTCCGCCAATGTCTGCGCAACCCGGCGGGTTGCCTCAGCGTGCACTCCCTGCATCGCGACATGCGTTCCCAAGGCCTTGCCATCGGCAAGGATACAGTCCACGCCATGATCGACCACCTCCTGGACGCCTTCCTCGTCTCCGCCGTGCCCTTGGCTACCGAATCCGAACGCCAGCGCAACAGCAACCCGCGGAAAATCTACCCCGCCGATCCCGGCATGATCGCCGCCTTCGACGCCAGCGGGCGCTCCAACGTCGGGCACGCCTTGGAAACCGCGGTCTTCCACGAGTTGCAGCGCCGCAAGGCGGAAGTCGGCTACGTACGCTGCGGCGCGGATCTCGAGGTGGATTTCCTCGCCCGCTACCCCGGGGGCGGCGAAGAGCTCATCCAGGTCTGTGCCGACCTCGGCACGCCGAAAACCCGCGACCGCGAACTCCGCGCCCTCGCTGCCGCCGCAGAGCGCCACCCGTCCGCCACCCGCCGTCTCCTCGTGCTAAACCGCGATGCCGCGGCCGGAGCCACCGCCCCCGGAGTCATCATCGAATCGGCAGCCGATTGGATGCTCCGCTCGCCTGAGACCTCGTGAAGAGGAGCGTCGAACCTCGCAATCGAGGAGTTCCACTCCATCCTATCAACCGTCCATCATCCACCGCCTGCCATTCCCAGATCCGCGCCCGCCTCCGGCACCCCCCAATTCAAAAATCAACATTCAACAAAACGACCGAAGGCGTGTAGGTCGTTTGGACAGGCACGGAC
>SLGN01000545.1 GCA_007123695.1 Verrucomicrobiales bacterium | reverse complement strand
AAGTTCCTGAATGATTCTGCCGCCGCCTCCGGCCAAGTTTGAAACCGACAAGGCCGGCCAGCTCGTCTACCCCATCGACAACGGAGAGCCCTTGAGCAACGATACCGAGCATCTGCGCTGGATCACCTTCGTCAAGAACGGGTTGGAGGATTGGTTCGCCGACCGGAACGACGTATTCGTGGCGGCGGATCTGCTCTGGTATCCGGTCGAGGGCCGTCCCGACATCTCGAAGGCGCCCGATGTGATGGTGGTGCTCGACCACCCCGCCGGCGACCGCCTCAGCTACAAGCAGTGGGAAGAGAACGACCGTCCGCCCGACGTGGTATTCGAGTTCATCTCGAAGAGCAACACCGCCGACGAGATGATGGACAAGCTCGAGTTCTACTCGGGAATGGGCTGCGACGAGTTTTTCGTCTACGACTACCGCCGCGGGAGGTTCACTGCCTTCCGGCGCAACGGAGGAGGGGGGCTGATGCAGAAGGGTCCCGAGGCGGACGGGACTTGGCAGAGCCTGCGGCTTGGCATGTGCTTTGGCTTGGACGAAGCGGGCCGTCTGTGGGTGCGGCGCCCGGACGGTCGGCTGATGGAGAGCCAGCGGGAGATCGCACGAAGAGCCGACGCGGAGGCTGAGCGGGCCGACACGGAGGCGAAGCGGGCGGCGGCTGAGGCACGGCGCGCCGAGGCGGAGTCGGAGCGGGCACGGCGTCTCGAAGCGAAGCTCCGCGAACTCGGAATCGATACAGGCGATATTTGACGCTCGCGGCTTCCGAGAGCAGGAATCGGCAATTGCCGCAGCCGACCTCGAAGTGCGTCGGCTTGCCGATCCCCGATCCAGCTTTTCCCGCCAGTCCCGAACGAAATCCGCCAGCCCCCAAGCTTACTCCACCGCCGAATAGCGCCAGACGAGATCTCCCTCGGTCCTGCTTTTGGAAACGCCGTCGTTGTCGATTCCGTTGCGGCCGACGGAATAGATCACGGGGCGGCCCTCTTCGTCGAGCCGGTAGATCAAGCTCCCTCCCGACCAAGGGTCCGCGGGAACGGATCCGAGCCATCGGGGCACGAAATCCTCCCAAGCGCCCGGGTAGCCTCCTGTGTCGAGACGGAAACGCTCCGCCGCTACGGCGGCGCGGGCCAGATGCAGCAAAGCCTTTGCATCCTCGTACCTGCTGAAAGCTGCGCCAAAGCCGTAAGCCGATGAGAAAGCAAACTCGAACCCCGGATTTCGAAAGCCCATTATGCGATTCTCTGGAAGAATCTTCTCAAGGGAATCGATTCGCTCCCCCAAGGGGATTTCGGGGTTCAGCAAAGTCCCGACCACCCAACGGTCGAAGTCGACGAAGGCGGCGAAGAGCGCTCCCGGCGGCAGGGTGCGCCAAGCAAGACCGTCGAGAAAGTCCTGCGAAGCGGCGATCCAGCGCCATTCGGGGAGCCAGTCAGGACGATGGAAAGTCTGGGGCGGCTGATCGAAGGGCACCCCATCGATCTCGTCAGGCAGACCCGAAGCGAACCACCGCGTCCGCACCGCGTGCGTGTAGCAAAGCTCGCACCGGACGACCGAAGCGAAGCCGTGGTATTCGTCGATTCGCTCGACGAAGAGCCGGTCGAGCGTCTCGAGCGAAGTCGTGTCCCAAAGCCCTCGCTCCAGTCCATCCCAGACGACGCGAAGAAGTGACGATGTCGATGCCGAGATGATCAAGCAATCGATGAGAACCGGATCGGCCTCGAGGTGCCGGTGCAAGCGGAAGGCGTCCTCGATGTCGTCGAGAGCTTCGCGGAGATGGCCGAGTTTCAGCAGACATCTCGCCCGGAGGCTCAGTAGGCGCAGAGGATCGACCGCGACCGCCGCAGGGAATTCGATATCGGCGTCGAAAACGGACAGATTGGGGAACGGCGAAGAAGGAGCCAGCCTCAAGGCATCGCGGAAGCGGTCTACATCTTCGTCGAGCTCTCTCATGATCGCCATCACCCGCTCGGCGGACTCCTTCGGATCGAGTCCCAGCTCCGCATCGAACACCTCGAAAGACTCGCCGCGCGACAAGGAACTCCTCCGCACGGTCTCGACGTTGCGAACTACAGCCATGGGGTCGTGATGAGGGTCCGATTTCAGCAGCTCCTCAAAACGCTCTCGAAGGCCCGGAATCTCCCCGTCGGTCATCCCGCGCACGAACGGATCGGCCCAGAAGGTGCCCTCGACCGCCGGAGTGAAGGCAAGCGACGGATCCACGCTGAATCCAGCAGCTTCCAGCTCCGAGGGATGCTCCCGCCAGAGCGCCTTGCCCAGAAGGTCGATGGCGACCCAAGCCCCGCCACCGAGCGCGACAAGCAGCAGACCTGTCACGAGAAGCGCTTTCAGCCAACGCCGCTTGGCCTTGGAACTCGACGACATTTCGGCGGGAGTCTCGGGCATATCCAACCATTGGCCGAGGAACAAGAGGAGTCAACGCCCGCGCAAGCCGACTCCATTGCACCGGGCAAAGTAGTCCAACGCTTCAGCGCGTTGCGGTGGCCGGGCGGCGGTCGCGG
>SLGN01000273.1 GCA_007123695.1 Verrucomicrobiales bacterium | reverse complement strand
GGGTGCTTCGCTACAGGTCGAACCGATTCTTTCGCGATGCCCCCGCTTCGCCGTCGAAAACGACCCGCCCGATGAAAGCCCCCGCCCTCCTGCTCGCCTGCCTTTTTTCCGCCCTCCCGGCGCTGGCCTTCATGCCGTATTCCGACCTGCTCACGGTCTCGCCGGCGGTGGTCAAGGCCGGCGACGAAGTCGAGGTCTCGGTCGCGGGCCGCGAGCTCGAGGGGCTGTCCGGTCTCCGCTTTTCCCACCCCGGCATCGTCGCCGCTCCGGTGCTGCTCCCCGCCGACGCGATCCATCCCGAGCCCCGTCCCGCCGAGGGCAGGTTCTCGGTCTCGGTCCCCGCCGACATACCCCCGGGCGTCTACGAGGTGCGGACGCTGGGCTTTCTCGGGCTCTCCACGGCCCGGCCCTTTGTCGTCTTCCCGGCGGATTCCGACGAGTCGGTGAAAACGGGCGGGAACTCCTCGCGCGAGAATGCCCTGCCCCTCGGGACCGGCGGCGGAGTGCTCGGCACCCTCGACCGGGGCCGCTTCGACTGGTATCGCTTCGAGGCGAAGCGCGGCGAAAGGCTCTTCCTCGAGGTCCTCGCCGAGCGGCTCGACTCGAAGAGCGACGTCCTCGTCGCGGTGAGCGATCCCTCGGGCCGCGAGCTGGAGAGCAGCCGCCACCACTTCGGACGCGATCCCTTCGTCGATTTCACCGCCCCCGAAGACGGCACCTACTACGTGTCGGTCTGCGACGCCCTCTACGCCGGCGGGCGCGACTACTTCTACCACCTGCGCCTGGGCCGCGGTCCGCACGTCGACTTCGTCTTCCCCCCGGCCGGGGAGCCAGGCGAGAAGCGCAGCTTCACCTTCTACGGGCGCGGCCTGCCAGGCGGCTCGCCGGGCGAGGGACGCACCCTGCGGGGCAAGCCCCTCGAAGCCCTGCCGGTCACCCTCGAGGTGCCCGCCGAGGTTTCGGTGCCGCGCAGCTTCCACCCCGGCATTCCGCGCGCGGCGATGCTGCCCGCCTTCGAGCACGCCATCGAGGGGGCCCCGCCGACCCGGATCGGCTTCGCCACCGCCCCCGTCGTGGAAAAGGACGGGCTCGACGGCGAGCGGCGCGTCCCCTTCCCCGTCGAAATCGCCGGCCGGTTCGAGGCAGGCGCCGCCGACAGCTACCGGGTCTCGCTGCGCAAGGGCGAGACCTGCTGGATCGAGGTCTACAGCCATCGCCTCGGCGTAGGGAGCGATCCCGCGGTGCTGGTCGAGCGCATCGAGCGCGGAGACGACGGCGGCGAAACGCGCAAGACCGTGGCCGAGGCGGACGACCTGCCCTCCTTCTACGGCGCCGACAACTTCGACGACCTCAACGCGGATTCCCTCGATCCGGCCCTGTCCTTTGTTCCCGAATCCGACGGCGACTACGCCGTCACCGTCCTCGACCAGACCGGCGGAGGCGGCGACGGCCATCTCTACCGGCTCGCGATCCGGGGCGCCCGGCCCGACTTCCAGATCATCTCCGGCACCGAACTGGCCAAGACGATCAACAACGACGCCTACCCCTGGTCGCCCATCGTGCGGCGCGGAGGCTCGGCGGTCTACCGGATCATCGCCTTCCGGCAGGATGGATTCGACGGCGACATCGTCGTCACCGCCGAGGACCTGCCGCCCGGCGTCTTCGCCGAGCCCCTCGTGCTCTCCGGGGCGACCTCGCAGGGATTCCTGACAGTTCGGGCCGCGGCCGACGCCGAGGAGTGGCAGGGCGCCATCGCCATCCGCGGACGGGCCGAGATCGACGGCGCCGCGGCCGAGCGCGAGGCCCGCCCCGCCTCGATCATCTGGGGCAAGCGGGTCTTCGGCAACCAGGCCCAGGTGCGCTCGCGCCTCGACCTGGAGAACGTGCTCTCCGTCGTCGCGGCGGAAGAGGAACCCCTCCGCATCGACCTTGCCGAAGACAAAGTCTGGACCGTTCCGCTCGGCGGGACGCTGGAACTGCCCGTGAAGACGACCGAGAACGGAACCCGCAGCGGCGCCATCGCCATCAACGTGCACGGCTTTCCCGGGATGGGGCGCAATCCCCCCGCCCTCTCGCTCGCGCAGGACGCGACCGAGGGCGTCCTGAAGTTTCCCTTCGCTCCTGCGGGCAACTTCAAGATCGCTCCCGGCCGCTACCAGTTCGTGCTCCAGGGCGTCGGCAACGCCAAATACCGCCTCAACCCCGCCGCCGCCGAGGCCGCCAAGGCCGAGGTCGCGCGGCTCAAGTCGCTGCGGCCCGGGCTGACCGAAGCCGTCGCCGAGGCCAAGGCCGCGCTCGCCCAATCCGGGAAGCTTCTCGAAGAGGCCGAAAGCGCCCAATCCGCCGCAGCCGACGACGAGGCCCGCGCGGCGCTGCAGCCCGAAACCGAGGCGGCCCGGACCCGTACCGCCGAGGCCAAGAAGACGCTCGCACGAGCCGAGGCGAGCCTCGAAGCCCTCGGCAAAGCCGAAGAGTCCGCCGCCCGCTCCCTCGCCTCCGCCGAGGAAAAGGCCAAGGAGCGCAGCCAGCAATTCGCCACCTACTCCCTCCCG
>SLGN01000387.1 GCA_007123695.1 Verrucomicrobiales bacterium | reverse complement strand
CTTCGGTCTCTCGGGTTCTTTTTGGTCTCGTGGGTTCTCATGATTCGTGTGGGGTTTTATGGCTGGGCGGGGGGCGGGACGAGAGGGCGTCCGGCACCTTGCTGAAGCAGAATCTCGCGGGCGAAGGAGCCCTCGAGAAAATCGAGAAAGAGCGACGCATCGTCCGGCGCGGTCCCGTTCGGCAGGGAAAGCACGCGAACGCCGCCGACGGGCTCGGCGGCCGGGACCCCGGCGAGAGCAGCGGGAACGGGGCTGGCTTCCGGAAGCAGGAGAAGGTCGTGGGCCACCTCCTCTGGGAACATTTCGGAGCGAGGAAGAGGGAAGCCTTCCGTCAGCTCCGCTCCGGAGCGGTAGGAGACCTCGGCGGCGACGCCGGCGCGCCGTTGGAAGGCCGCGACGAGGCCGGCGAGGGAGGGCTGCAGGCTCTCGTCGGCGAGGAGACGCAGCGTCGCAACCGGCGCGTCGGCGCTCTCCCCTCCCCCGCGCGCGAAAAACCACGCCAGACCGATCAGCGCCAGGCAGAGGACCGGCACGGCAAAGAGCGAGATCGAGGCGGGCAGGCGAAACTTCATGTCGGGGTCGGGCGAAGCCGGTCGGCGCGGACCGTCCGCAGGCTCATTCGGCGAGCCTGCCTCCTTCCAAACGGAGAGCGTCGTTGGTGGCGTGGGCCGGGTCGTGGGTCACGACCATCACCGCTCCGCCCTCGCGGGCGAACTCCTCGAGGCACTCCATCACCTTGGCCCCGTTGGCCGCGTCGAGATTGCCGGTGGGCTCGTCGGCGAGCAGCAGTTGCGGACGCTGCAGCAGCGCCCTGGCGAGGGCGACGCGCTGCCGTTCGCCCACGCTGAGTTCCGAAGGCGGATGGTCGCGCCGATGGCCCAGACCGAAGCGCTCCAAGAGTTCCTCGGCCCGCGGCCGGGGGTCCCCTTCGTAGCCGGCGAGGGACGGCGCGAGGATGTTGTCGACCACGTCGAGGTAGGGCACGAGGTGGAACTGCTGGAAGACGAAGCCAATGCGCCGCGAGCGCCGCTGCGCCCGCTCTTCGGAGGAGAGGGCGTAGAGATCCTCGCCGGCGACGGCGACCGAGCCGCTGTCGGGACGCAGCAGCCCCCCGGCGCAGAGCAGCAGGGTCGACTTGCCGCTGCCGCTCGCTCCGACGACGAAGCGCATCTCCCCCGCCCCGAGGCGCAGGCTTACGCCGTCGAGGGCGGGCACGGTCTCGCCGCGGCGGTTGCGGTAGTGCTTTTTCGCTTCGTCGATGCGGAGGATGTCGCTCATCTGGCGTGGAGGGGGGCTTCAGGCGTCGCAGAGGATGCGGGCCGGGTCCTTGCGGATCGCGGGGAGGGCCGCGCTCCACGCCGCGAGGCTGCACAGGGCCGGTCCCGCGACGAGTGCCGCCGCGAGCAGGCGGAAGTCGAGCAGGGCGAGGAATTCGGGCGAGACGGGACCGATCCCCGCCCAGAGGCCCGCGAGGAAATGCCCGGCGAGGAATCCGACGACCGCTCCGGCGAGGCCGAAGGCGACGCTCTTGAGCAGGAAGGCGCCGAGCAGCGTGGACTCCGCCACCCCGATGGCGCGGAGGATGCCGATCTCGACGCGGCGCTCGCGGGCGTTTCCGAGAAAGAGGAAGAACATCCACACGACCGATCCGCCGACCACGAGCGGAGCGAGGACGGAGGCGAAACGCTGCTGCGCGGCGGTGATCTCGGTGCGGTGGCGGCGCTCGCTCTCGATGGCCTCGCGATGCGCCTCTTCGGCGCGGTTGCGGGCGAGGGCGCGGGCCTTCACCCGCGAGCTGAACTCGACCACCCGCACGTCGGGCACGACGCCCCGCACCTCGGCGGTGATGATGCCCAGCGACTCGGCGCTGCAGACGCACTCCAGGGCGAGGATCAGGTTGATGCGGTCGGGCAGGGCGAGCTGCTCCTGCACCCATCCGAGCCCGGCCCACACCGCGATGTCGTCGCTGGTGCCTTCGGCCGGGTTGACCTTCCGCACGCGGAACTTGCGGCCGCGCAGCACCGTCTCGTCGCCCGCCTTCAGCCCGAGGGTCTCGGCCACGCTGTTGCCGAGGATGAGCTCGCCCTCGGGAATCGTCTCCATGATCGGATTCTTGTAGGCCGTGCCGTCGGCGGTGAGGAACTTGGTCTGGTGGACGATGGGAATCTGCCCCGGAGTCCCGCTCAGGATGATTTCGAGGCCGTGCTCGGTCCACTCGCTGCGCTGCTGCAGCACCGGCAGGAGGTGGTTGAGCGTCTCGATGCCGCCCTGCCCGAGCCGCTCGGCGTACTCGTAGGGCATCGTCGTGTCGGGATGCCCGAGGGCGCGCAGGCGCGAGAGGTCCTGGTCCTCGGGCAGGATCATGACATTGTAGCCCAGCTCGCGCATGATCTTGCGGTAGTCGTCCTCGAGCCGCAGCATCTCCTCGCGCGTGCTGCGCTCGCGCTCGGTCAGGAGCCGGTCGGTCTCGAGATCGTTCGCGCGCATCAGCGCGACCGCCCCGATCCACGCGGTCATGGCCACGGCCACCGAGAGCAGCCCCAGCGCGAGCCCG
>SLGN01000289.1 GCA_007123695.1 Verrucomicrobiales bacterium | reverse complement strand
GGGGGCGGAGAAGGCGCGGGCGGGGCTGCGGTCGATCACGCGGGAGGGGTTGGAGAATCCAGCGGGATGCGAGAAGGCACCTGGGGCACCGGGCGCGGCGGAGCAGGGGGACCTGCCGGAGTTGCCCGATTGGCCGGAGGTGCAGCGGCGCTACCGGCTGCTGCTTTACGCAGACGGTCGCGAGCAGAAGCCCGACGAAGTGACGGGGCAGGGGGGACGTCCGGGGATTTCGGCGGAGGAGTGCGACCGGGTCGTAGAGGCGGGCGGGACGGTGCCCTTGCCGGCGGCTTTGCGGCGGAAGGTTCGCTATTTCAGCGACGGTGCAGTGATCGGTTCGGCGACGTTTGTGGACAGCGTCTTCGCCCGGCTCAAGGCCGAGGGCCGCACTGGCCCGAAGCGGAAGAGCGGGGCACGTCCCATGAAGGGAGCGGACTTTGGTGGTCTGCGCTCGCTCCGCGATCTGAAGGAGGACCTCGCGGCAGGCGTCAAACCGAGGGGCTGAGTCGGTATGGCAAATGCCGTCCGCAACCCCGAAAGGGCCCGCTCCCGCCGACCTCGGTAGCGGCAGGAGCGGATCGCAGTAAGGGCGGGGCGTCAGCCCGTCACTTCCTTGACGAGCTTCTCGAGACGTTGGGTGTATTCGACCCAGACCTTGCGGGCTTCGCCGCTGTCATCGACGTCCTGGCCGGCGTGGATGGCGGCCTTGATGTGGGGTTCGATCGAGAGCCAGCCATCGTAGCCGGACTTGTGCAGGTCCTCGAGAATGCGGCGCTGCACGGGATCCTCGTCGACGTGGCAGGTGATCCAGTCGCCGCCTTCGGGATTGGGCTTGGCGCTCTTGATGTGGACGTGGACGATTTCGTCACGGCAGCGGGTGTAGTAGTCCCAGGTGGACTCGTTGTCGTTGTCGTGGAGGCTGTTGTTGCCCGTGTCGATGATCAGCTTGAAGGCGGGGCTGGAAACTGCCTCGGCCAGCTCGAGGAAGCCGTCGGGGCTTTCGCCGTAGCCGCTGCAGTTTTCGTGGGCGAGGATCACGCCCTCGGCCTCGGCCACGGGGGCGAGGGCACGCAGGCGGCGAACGACTTCGTCGCGCCAGGCGTCGCGTTCCCACGGCGAATCCTTGTCGTTGGGCCAGGACATGATGCGGAGGAACTTCGCTCTCACCGCCCTCATGCGCGGGGCGACGCGCTTCAGCTCGTCGATGTCCTTCTGGAAGTCGGAGGTGACGGGACGAGCCCAGTTGCCGATCTGGCCGCCGAAGCCGACGATCTCGATGCCGTTTTCCTCAAGCTGGGCGCGGGCGGTGGACCATTCGTCGTCGCTGAGGTCGCACACGTTTTTGCCGGCGACGAGGCGGAGCTCGATAGCGCTCCAGCCGGCTTCCTTCAGGGTGGAGATTTGTCCCTCGAGGGACTTTTCGGCCTCGTCGGCGAATCCGGTGAATCGAAAGGGCATGGATTTTCTGGGGTTTGTCGGTTCTGTAGGATGAAAGGCGGGGTGGAACCTACACGGCGTTGCCCTGCGTGCAAGGCCCGCCCTTGCGAATGCCCGAAATGCCTCCAGCAAGGGGGCGCTTTGGGGTGTGGGGCAGTTGCTTGCGATGCCTTCGAGTCGGAATTCGATCGCTGCATTGTCGCTGTATTGGGAACCAAAACGAAATCGTGCGATCCATTCAGCGGAGCGGGAGACCTTTCCCAAACGATTTCCGATGCTCCTCGCAAGATCGGCTACCCTCCCAAGTTCCGAGGAGTCGGGCTCCGACCGCGTTGGAAACGATCCGCGTCCACGCCTTTGCCTTTTGCGTTTTCCTCTCTATTTTCTAAACTCCTTCGATTGATCGGCCAAAGGCCCGCCCTGCCATGAGCACCCTCGACTCCGCCCTCGGCCAGCTCCCCCAGCCCATCCTCGACAAGCTGATGTCGATGATCCGACGGGTGCGGCGCCTGCTCCTGCTGCGCGGGCTCTGCGCCACCCTCGCGGTTGCCCTGGCCTGCCTGCTCGCGATCATGGCGGTGGACGCCGCCGTCACCCTGTTCTCCTCGGCGGCACGCTGGGCTCTCAGCCTCGCCGGGCTCGGGGCCACCCTCGCCGCAGCTTGGTGGTTCCTCGCGAGGCCGCTGTCACGGCGCTTCACCCTCGAGAAAATGGCGCGCATCCTCGAGATCCGCCATCCCGAGCTGCAGGAGCGCATTTCGACCGCCGTCGAGCTGCTCTCCAGCGACGACCCCGACTCCATCCGCGGCTCGCAGGAGCTTATCGCCGCCGTCGTGGATTCCGCCGTCGTCGATGTCGCCGAGGTGGATCCGAAGTCCGAATTCAAACCGGTGCGCTCCCGCAAGTTCTTCGTCGCCGCGGCGGTCTGCGCCGCCATCGCCGCCCTTTCCCTCGCGATCTGGCCCAAGCAGTCCTGGACCCTGATGGCGCGAGCCATGGCGCCCTTTCTCGATCTGGGCAACGCCTACGCTGACAGCCTCGTGGTGGAGCCCGGCGACCTGCGCGTGGCCAAGGGCGGACCCGTCACCATCCAGGTCGCGGTGAAGCACAAGCGGCTCCAGC
>SLGN01000023.1 GCA_007123695.1 Verrucomicrobiales bacterium | reverse complement strand
GGAGGAGGGCGGCGGCGGAGGGGACGAGTCCTCGGCGGAGCCGAGGATGATCTCGGAAGGGGCGGGGGGAGCGGGAGGGGGAACTTCGGTATATTCCCAAATCCATCCGCCCTCCTGGGCATAGAGAAAGGGCGAACTCGACTCGCGCGCTCCTCGGTTTGCGGCGTCGGATGCCTCGTCGAGATGGAAGGACTTGATGCCGGGACCGTCGCCGCGGTTGGCCACGACGAACTTCATGGCGGATGGGTCCCAGTAGGCCCGGAGACCGCCTCGCACCGCCTCGCCGGGACTCTGCAGCGTGGCACCCAAGCGGTCGTCGATCTTGGTTCCCGCGAAGCCGGGCTGGCGGGATGCCTCGGACGCCTCGGTTTTCAAGGCCGCAAGCACTGTCGCGGGATCGCTGGCTCCGGAGAGGTCACCCCCCGAGGCGATGAAGGAGGAGACGGCCCGGTTCAGGGTCGCTACATCCGAAACGAGACGCTGCTCGCGGGCCGACCCGACAACGTTCGAAGTCACCAGGGCGGCGATCGCGGCGAGCGTGCCAACCACCCCGACGGTGATCAGGGCCTCGACCAAGCTGAACGCCTGCGAGCGTTGAAATATATTCATATTCCATATTAAAAAGAAAAAACCATAAATTTCAAGTCAAAAATCGTTCTCACACAAGCGATCATCCATTGGCTGAGCGGTTGCTGGTGGTGTCAGGCGACGCGCGTTTCCGCTGCGGCGAGGGCGGCGGCGCCGAAGGCCCCGGCAAATTGGCCCATGGTGGTTGGGCGGATCGGCGGCGGATTGAAGTCGTCGTCGGCGAGCGCCCGCGAGACGGCATGGCGGACTTTTCCGAGGTAGAGTTCTTCGAGATCGGTGAAGGGCCCGCAGAGGAAGGCTGCCTCGGGGTCGAGCATCGTGACCAGTCTCGCGAGGGTCTCGCCGTGGTGGCGGGCGGCGGTGGAAAGGGCCCCGAGCGCCTTGCGGTCGCCGCTGCGGCAGGAGTCCACGAACTCCGTCCATCGGTCGCTGCCCAGGGACGCGTCGTCGACGATGGCGCGGACCGACGCCGCGTTCTCCAGCGAACGGCGCGCATCCACGGGCCAGGACCGGATTTCGCCGGCCAGTTCGTTCTGTCCCGAGACAATCTGGCCGTTGACGACGAAGGCGGCGGAGATGCCGGTGCGGACGGAGAGGCAGAGGAGGTGTTCGGTGCCCGTGTGCGGTCCCAGCCAGTATTCGCCGAGGGCGATGGCCCGGGTGTTGTTCTCGATGTGGAGTTTGCCGCGGGCGAGGCCGACTGACTTGTCGAGCCGCACGTTGAGCCAGTCCTTGATGTAGGGATAGTGGACGGCGAGGCACTCCGTCCTCCGCACGTGCCCCGGCACGCCGATGCCGAAGCCATGGATGCGGAGGCGAGGCTTCCGGCTGCGGAACTCGCCGATGGTCTCGCGCAGCAGGGCAACGACGGCGTCGCGGTCGGGGCTGGGAGGCAGCGGGATGCGGCGGCGCTCCAGGGGGGCGAGGTTGAAGTCCACGAGCACGGCATGGAGATAGCGTGCGTCGAAGTCGAAGCCGGCGAAGGCGCCGTAGTCGGGCCGCAGGTCGAGGAAGCGGCGGGGCCTTCCCACCTCGCGCCGGTCCTCGATGCCGGTCTCGCGCACGATGCCGCGCTCGATCATGCTGTCGATGCGGCGGCCCGCCGTCGACTTGGCGATGCCGAGGCCCTCGGCGAGGTCGCGGCGGGAAATCTCCTTGGCCTTCCGGATTTCCTTGATGATGAGATTCTCGAGCGTGGCGGGATCCATGAAGTCGCCATGTTAGACCCGAATCGAGGATCTGCCGCGAAAAATGCGGCGCGTCTCCCGGCGCCGGGGCCGATCAGGCGGGCAGTTCGCGCCCCTTGGTTTCGGGGAGGAAGAGCATCACCACCAGTCCGAGCAGGAAGAAGCCGCTGAGCAGACCGACGGCGACGGAGAGGTCCATGGCCTCCTTCATCTTGCCGGAGAGGACGAGGAGCGAGGCCGCAAGGAGGCGTCCCCCGTTGAAGCCGAAGCTCATGCCGGTGGCGCGGAGCCGGTCGGGGAAGAGTTCGGGGAAGTAGACCGCATAGCCCGCGTGGATGCCGAGGGTGAAGAACCCGAACACGGGCAGCAGGGCGAGCAGGGTGGGGTAGTTCGTCGGCACGAAGCAGGTCACCAGGCTGATGGCAAGCGCGGCGAGATGGAAAAGGATGAAGGTCCGGCGGCGGCCGATCCTCGCGCTGATGGGGCCGAAGAGGACCAGGCCGAGGCCGCCTCCGAAGGTCTGCACCACGCCGTAGGCCAGCTTGGCCTTCTCCGAGGCTTTCTCCTCGGAGACGCCTTCGGCGATCAGCATCTCGCGGGCGAGATCCTGGCCCGCGATGGTGACGGCCCAGAAGGTGCCGAGACCGACCGCCGCCAGCGCCATGGCGCCGAGGGCGTGGCGGCGCCACGGGGCTGTGGTCAGGAGTTCCTTGAAGCTGCCTTGCCGGACCGTGGACTTCTTCGCCTCCTCGCGGGCTCGTTGCCATTTTTCGGGCTCCTTC
>SLGN01000528.1 GCA_007123695.1 Verrucomicrobiales bacterium | reverse complement strand
CGCGACGGGTCCGCATGTCGTGGCCTACTGGAATTTCGACGGCTCCGCTCCCGAGGAGGCGCTGGCGGACCGATCCGGCCAGGGCCACGATCTCCGGCTGGAGGGCGGCGCCGTCCTCGTCGACGAAGGGCTTCGCGGCGGGGCGCTCGAATGCTTTCCCGGATTTCCGGTGCAGGACAAGCGCCACGCCGCCGTGGCCCCGCACCGTCCCGAACTGAGCCCCGCCGGCGCCTTCACTCTCGAGATGTGGATCGCGCCGAAACCGGAGTTCGAGGACCGTCTGCGCTGCTATCTCCTCGACAAGAAATACGTCGACGACACCGACTACCAGTGGCAGCTCGGCGAGGCGGACAAGGCCGGGCTGAGGCGGATGTGGGTGACGCTGGGCTACGGTTCGGAGTCCCGCACCTTCCATGCGGATCCGGCGCGCTTCGAGCCGGGGGTCTGGCGGCATGTCGCCTTCGTCTACGACGGGGCCGGCGAGGGGCGCTTCTTCATCGACGGCCGCAGCGCCGGCCAGCAGCGCCATCCCGGCGTCGGTCCGACCGTGCCGGGCAGCAAGCCGCTCTCCATCGGCGACCGGATCGGCAGCAACTACGGCGGCTTCCCCGGCTACATCGACGAGGTCCGGATCTGCCGGGGCGAGCGCAGCTTCGAGCCGGTGCTGCTGGAAATTTCGAGCCCCCGCCGGGTGTGGCGGCGCATGGAGGCGGCGCCCCCCGTCACCGTGACCTGCACCAATCTCCAGCGGGCGCCGCTCTCCGGCGGGATCCTCGAGCTGTCCTGGTCCGACGGCGGTGGATCGAGCACCGTCGAGCTGCCCGAGCTCGCGCCGGGGGCGGCGCACGCCGCCGAGCTGGCGCCCGACACCTCCCTGCGGTCGGGCGCCTACACTCTGCGGGCGCGATTCTCCGTCGCCGAGCCCCGCCCGGCGGAGACCTCCCGCGCCGCCTCCTACACCGTCGCGGCGCGTCTGCCGGAGAGAATGCCGGTGATCATGTGGGGCGCGGGCGGCACGGAAATTCCCCGGCTCAAGGAGATCGGCTTCACCCACTTCATCGGGATGAGCGCCATCGCCGGCGACATCTGGCGCGAGAAGCGGCCGGCGCCACCTGGCAAGCCGGAATACATCGCCCGCAACCGCGCCCACCTCGACGATGCGCTGGAGGCGGGTCTCGAGGTGGTGGCGGGCATCTCCCCCCGCTCCGTCCTCGCGGCCGATCCCGCCAACCTGCGCGTCGGGCGCGACGGCAAAGCCTACGAACGGCAGGACATCGTCGCCGCCACGCCGGAGTTCGCCCCCTTCTTCCGCGACGTCGGCGAGGCCATGGCCGAAGCCTACGGCGATCATCCCGCCTTTTCCATGGCCTTGGTGAACACCGAGGTCCGCGACGCCTCGGCGCCCTCCTTCCATCCCGTCGATCTGGAGAGCTACGCCGCCTTTTCCGGCGGTCCGATTCCGGACGAGGTCGTGAACCGCTGGGGCGTCGAGTGGCAGAAGCTTCCCGACTTTCCCGAAGACCGGGTCGTGCCCGAAGACCACCCCATTCTGCGCTACTACCGGTGGTTCTGGACCGCGGGCGACGGTTGGAACGCCCTTCACAGCGCCGTTCACGAGGGGGTGAAGAAGGGAACCGCTCCCGGCTTCCGGACCTTCTTCGACCCCGCGGTGCGGCAGCCCAGCATCTCCGGAGCCGGGGGCAGCGTCGATGTCATCTCGCACTGGACCTACACCTATCCCGATCCCCTCAAGATCGGACTCTGCGCCGACCAGCTCTTCGCCATGGCCGAGGCCGGCGGAGGGAACCAGGAGGTGATGAAGATGACGCAGGCCATCTGGTACCGCTCCCAGACCGCGCCGGTCGGAGCGCCCGCGGAGACCCCGGTGCCCTGGATCGACCACGACCCCGACGCGGCCTACATCACCATCGCTCCGATGCATCTGCGCCAGGCCCTCTGGTCGAAGCTGGCCCGTCCCGTCCGGGGCATCATGTACCACGGATGGCAGTCGCTCGTCGATACCGACAGCCCCAGCGCCTACCGCTACACCAATCCCCATGCGCGGCACGAGCTGGCGCGGCTCGTCAAGGAGATCGTCGAACCCCTCGGGCCGAGCCTGCTCAAGATCCCCGGCCGCCGCAGCGAGGTGGCCTTCCTGGAGAGCTTCACCTCGCAGATCTTCGCCCGCCGCGGAGGCTACGGGAGCAATCTCGGGTGGTCCGCCGACCTTTGGCTCGCCCTGCAGCACGCCCACGTCGACTGCGACATCCTCTACGAGGAGACGCTGCTGCGGGACGGGCTTGCGGGCAGGCGCTTCCTCGTCATGCCCGAATGCGACGTCCTCACCGAGCCGGTGGCGAAGGCCATCGCCGAGTGGCAGGCCGCCGGCGGCAGGATCGTCGCCGACGAGTTCCTCTGCCCGGCCCTCGAGGGCGACGTCGTCCTCGCGAGCCATCGGCGGGAGAAAAAGGCCGACCTCGACAAGGCCAGGGTGCTCGAGCTGGCCGCCGACCTCGGCCCCCGGCTCGAAGCGCTCGGGCTGGAACGCTTCGCCGCCGCCGACGATCCCGAGATCGTTCTCCGGACGCGCTTCGCCGGCGAGGCGAGCTACCTTTTCGCCATCAACGACCGCCGCGAGTTCGGCAGCTACGTGGGCCAGCACGGGCTCGTGATGGAGAACGGCGCGCCCTCCTCCGGCACCGTGACCTACCTCGCCCCCGCCGAGGCCCCCGCCCACGTCTACGACCTCGTCGAAGGCCGCGATGTCGCGCTGGAGGAAGGCGGACGGCTCGCCGTCGATCTCGGCCCCTGCGAAGGGCGGCTCTTCCTCGGACTCCCCCGCCCCGTCGCCTCGGTCTCGCTCTCGGCGCCGCCCGCAGCGGCACGAGGCGGCACCGCCGCGCTTTCCGTCGCGGTGCTCGATCCCGCAGGCGAGCCGCTCGACGCCGTGGTGCCGCTGCATCTCGACATCCGCGACGCGAACGGGCGATCCGCCGAGGGCAGCGGCCACTACGCCGCCGAAGGCGGCCGGCTCGAGCTGGTGCTCGACGTCGCCTCCAACGAAGACCCCGGAACCTGGCGCATCGTGGCGCGCGAGCTCGCCTCGCGCCGCACCGCCGCGGCCTCGCTGCGGATCGAGCCGTGATGGCCGGGCCACCGCCCGCCCTCGCTCAGCGATGGTAGGGCTCGCCCCGCATCAGGGTGTGGACGCGGTAGATCTGCTCGAGCAGCACGACGAGGGCCAGCTCGTGCTGGAGGGTGAAGGGGCTCAGCGCGAGGATGCGGTCCGCCGCCGCCCGGACCGCGGCATCGTGCCCGTCGGCGCCGCCGATGAGAAAGGCGACCCGCTTCGTGCCGGCCATCTGCCAGTCTTCCACCTCCCGGGCGAAGCGCTCCGTCGTCCACGCCTCGCCACGCTCGTCGAGCACGATCCGCAGCGCCCCCTCGCTCGCCGCGAGCAGGGCGGCGCCGTTTTTCGCAGCGCCGCCGTCCTTGCCCTCGGCGCGGACTTCGAGGGGGGCGTAGCGCGCGAGGCGGCGACGGTATTCCTCCGCCCCGGCCTTGGCGTAGGCCAGGGATGGCTTGCCGACGCAGAGAACCTGCCACTTCATGCCCGCATCTTTCCCCCGTTCCGCCAACTTGCAAGCGGTGCCGCTCCGGCGCATCGTGGCGCCGCGATGCCCGAACTCTCCGACGACTACCTCGACCGCTTCTCCGGACTGGCCCGCCTCTACGGAGCCGACGCCCTGCCGCGCCTCCACCGCGCCCGCGTCGCGGTCGTCGGCACCGGCGGCGTCGGTTCATGGACCGCCGAGGCCCTGGCCCGCAGCGGCGTCGGCGGCATCCTGCTCGTCGATCCCGACGAAATCTGCGTGACCAACACCAACCGCCAGCTCCCTGCGCTCGCGGGCCACTACGGACGCCACAAGGTCGCGGCCATCGCCGAGCGGTTGCGGGCGATCCATCCGCAGATCGAGGTCGAGGAACGGACCGCCGCCCTTTCCGCCGCCAACGCCGACGAACTCCTCTCCGGCGGGCTCGACGCGGTCGTCGACGCCATCGACGACGTCAGGACCAAGGCGCATCTCGTCGCGTTCTGCCGCGACCGGGGATTGCCCCTCGTGATCTCGGGCGGGGCCGGAGGCAAGCGCGACCCCGCCTCGGTCCGCACCGCCGACCTCGCCTTCGCCACCAACGACCGGCTTCTCCGCCTAGTGCGCAAGGAGCTGCGTCGGAAGCACGGATTTCCTCCCGAAGGCGACCGCGAACCGTTCGGCGCCCACGCCGTCTTCAGCGTGGAAAACGCCCGCTACCCGTGGGCCGACGGCACCGTGCGCGAGACGCCCGAACCCGGCGCCCACCTGCGGCTCGACTGCGCCACGGGCTTCGGCACCGCCGCCCCGGTCACGGGGGCCTTCGGCCTCGCCGCCGCCGCCGCAGCCGTCTCGCTGGTGCTCGGAGCGGCTGGGGAAACAGGCGCGGTCAGTTGAGCGCCACCAGCACACGGACCTGCTCGAGCCGGTCGCCCCCGCCGCGGAGACGGAGGTTCAGGGTGCGGCGGTCCTCGCTCAGCAGGATTTCGTCCTCTCCCGACGCAAGCCCGCGGCGCAGCGCGCCCCCGCTCTCGGCAAGGCGAGCGCCCACGGCGGCATCGCTGCCCTCGAGCCGCTCGTCGGAAAAGATGACGCCCACGACGGGATGGTCGAAGGTCAGCGAAGTCTCCACCTCGCCCGCGCCCGTCGGCGGCAGTTCCACGAGATAGCTCCGCAGCTTGCCCGCGGCCTCCAGCGACTGGCCCGGATTCGGCTCGGCGAGGGCGAACTCGCCCACGACGACCCGGTCGACTTCGAGCTCCACGTCGAGCCGGAAGGCCTCGTTCTCCACGAAGACGCGCACCTCGCCGGCCTCGGCACCGATCGCGGCAAGCACCGATCCCGGCAGCTCGATGCGGACGCGACCGAGATTGTCCTCGACCCCGGACGCGAGCGACCAGGCTTTGGAGAAGGCACGGGGATTGTAGGGCACATCGACGAGCCGACCGCGCAGGTGGTCGGCCTTGACCGCTTCGAACTCGGAGAGGTCGCGGCAGATCGAGGGGTCGCCGAGGCAGATGCCGCCGATGCCTTCGAAGACGACGGCCTCGGTCGCGCCCTCGCTGCGGGCGTCGATCCCGACGAAGCGGGCCGGCTCGGTGAAGCTCAGCCCGCGCGCCCGCACCTTGACGCGGCCCTCTCCCATCGGCGCCCGCGCGAGGGCGAGCCCGGCGTGGAGGCTGGCGGAGGCGTCTTCGCCGACCTCGAAGCGGGCCGGTCCCTGCACCGTCAGCTCGCCGCCGTCCGCGAGGCGCATCGAGACGACGCCGCTCTTCAATTCGTAGACGCCCGGGGCGAGACGTTCCTCGAGGCGGGGAGCGGCCCCGTGGGACCACGCCGCGTCGGGCGTGGCCTTGACGATCTCGGCGGGAGTCCTCGTCCGGTTGGTGCGCAGCGCGAGGCTCTGCGCGGCGAAGTAGGCGCCGAAGGCAACGACGGCGGCGGCGGCGGCCATTCTCGCGAAGGTGCCGAGGGTGGGAAAGGCGACGATGCGGCCCTCGGGCACCTCTTCCTCCACCGGGATCTCCCGGTCGAGCCGCTTTGCGAAATCGTCGACGAAACGGTCCTTGCCTGTCTCGGCCCACATCCGGGTCTCGAGCGAGGCGAGGAAGGCGTCTTCGTCCTTCGACTCGACCAAGGCCAGCCGCAGCATCTCGTCGAGGGCGAGACGCCGCCTCATCCCGGCGGCGGCGGCGGGATCCTGCCACAGGTGCCGAGCGAGACGGTCGCCCTCGAAGCGCGTCGCCGCACCTTCGCCAACCCGGTCGGCAAGCTCTTCCGCCGAAAGGGACGCGCTTTCGAGATCGCCGAGGAAGCGGGTCGGCAGGTCGTCGGCACCGTCCCCAAGAACCTGGCGGAGGCTCTCGGAGAAGCGCAGTTCCTCGGAAAGGCGGTCGGCAAAGCCCTCGTCGGCGGCGGCCCGCCGGGCCAGCTCGTCGCAAAGTTCCGCGCCCGTTTCCCCTGAGAGGAAGGTATCGAGAAGCTCGTCGTTGGAGAGATGCGCGTTCATCGGGAAAAATCAGTGGGCGGGTTTCGGCGATAGCCGGGCCTCCATGCAGTCGCGCAGGGAAGTGCGGAGGCGCTCCAGCGCTTTGCGGACCGCCGGGGGCTTCATGGAGAATTCGTCGGCGATGTCCTGCGCCGAGCAGTCGTCCTCGTAGCGGCATTTCAGCATGCGCAGGCTGCGCTCGGGCAAAGTCTTGACGCATTCCTTGAGAGCGGTGACCCGGGCGAGGGCGTCGTCGCCCATTTCTTCGGCCTCCTCCTCGCCGGCCGAGGACGAAGCCACCAGCACCTCGGTGAGGTTGTCGGAGAGGATGCGCTTGCGGCGGGCGTCCTTGCGGCGCTCGTTGATGACGAGGTTGCGGGCGATCCCGCGGAGCCAAGCGCCGAAATCGCGTTCGCGGTCGAATTCGTCGAGCCGGTTGTAGGCGACGATGAAGGCCTCCTGCGCCACGTCATCGACCCACATGGGATCGACGCCGAGGGAGCGGACAAAGCCTCGCAGCCCCGCGTGGTGCTCGCGGACCTGCTCGATGAAGTGATCGCGCTGTTCGGAAGTCATCTCTCCAAGGGAACATTGCCGCAATTCCGGAGGATGTGACGGAAAGACGGTGTTCCGAAAGCTCCCGCCTGATCGTCGGCGACGCAAGGGGCACCCTGAGGCAATTGAAGGTGGGGGAAATGCGCTCCTACCGTTGACAGGACCGGGCTCCGGTATACCTTCACCATCCGCCTCCTCCGGGGGCTTTCCGTCGCCGAAGTAGCTCAGGGGTAGAGCAACGCATTCGTAATGCGTGGGTCGGGGGTTCGAATCCCCCCTTCGGCTTCCCCCTCCGCTTCGTCGGTTCGCCTCCTTCGCGACTTCCGTGAAGTAGCCTTGGTTCCCGCACGCTGCGGCCCGCTCTCCGGGCTGATCGACGCGCCCCGGCGACGAGGGCGAGAATTTTCCGAGATTTGCTTGCCCCGCAGGAGCTTGCTGGAAAAATCCCTCTGCCCATGAATCCCCGCAACTTCACTCTGCTGCTCGCCTTTGCCGCCAGCTTGATCCTCATCGGCTTCGTCCTTTCGAAGCGGAAGGCGACCGGCCCCGACGCAGCGAACGACACCGAACACAGCGTCGCGGCTGAGCCGACGGCTGCGGTCGGCACCGTCCTCCTTGTCGCGCTCGACGGATTCCGCGGCGATTACCTCAATCCCGAAGACACTCCGAACCTCTGGAATCTGCTCCCGCAGGCGGCGTGGTCGCAGCAGCTCACCCCCCCGTTCCCCTCGCTCACCTTCCCCTCCCACGTCACCCTCGCGACCGGCCGCAGCGTTTCCGGCCACGGCATCCCCTCGAACCAGTTCTACGATGCCGAAACAGGCGTCGAACTGCGCTTTCCCGGCGATTCCTCCCTTCTCAAGGCCGAACCCATCTGGACCGCGGCGACGCGCCAGGGGCGGCGCGCCCTCGCCTACGACTGGCCGCTCTCCCACAACCAAAGCGGCCCTTTCGCCGCCGCCTACTTCGAGGATCGATTCGACGGCACCCTTTCCGACGCCGACCGGGTCGGACGCGTCCTCGACCTGTGGGCCGCAGACCCGGAGCGTGCCCCCGGCGATCCGCCCCTGCGCCTCGTCACGTCCTACGCAAAGGAGACCGACAGCGTCGGCCATCGCGAGGGCCCCGACGCCCCCGAGACCCGAGAGGCGGCACGCCGGGTCGATGCGCTCCTCGGCGAGGTCATCAAGCGGGCCATCTCCATCTTCGAAGCCACCGCCGAGCCGGGCGAGCAGCTCCACTTCGTCTTCGCCGCCGACCACGGCATGACCGACGTCACCCACCTCGTGAACATCGGCCTCGTCCTCGGCGAACCCCTCGGCGAACGCATTCTCTCCTCGACCAGCGGCAACCTCGCCAACCTCCATCTCGCCGAGGCGGACACCGCCGAAACCGACGCGGAGGCGCTCTGGCAGCAGACGGAGGAAGCCTTCGCCCAAGTCGAGGGCGCCCGCGTCTTCCGTTCCGAGACCCTGCCGCCGCAGTGGTCCTACCCCGTCGAGGGCCGCACCGGCGACCGGGTCGTCGTGCTGCCGAAAGGATACACCTTCGACCGCTCCGCCTCGGTTCCGGTGCAGCCTCTATCCGATTCGCGCGGACCACGCGGCATGCACGGCTACCCGCCCGACGAGACGCCGGAGATGGGCGGACTTCTTTTCTTGCTACGCCATCCCACCCCGTTCGAACGAACTGGCGACCTCGGCCCGGTGCGATCCTCGCAGGTCCACGCCACCATCTCCGGATTTCTCGGAATCGCCCCTTCCGAGGGAGCCGAGCCCCGCACCGTCTGGGAAGGATTCGCCGACGAAACCTCGCCGCCGAACCACCGGGCGTGGCGCTCCGCGCATTGCTTCGAATTTCCACTTGCGAGGCGGGAGCTTAGCGACTAGCTTCCGCGCTTTTCACCCCCTTCCCCGAATTTCCGACGAAGATGAAAGCGGACATCCACCCCGAATACAAAGAAGCCGTCATTCAGTGCCACTGTGGCAATGTGATCCAGACGCGCTCCACCGTGGCCAACCTCCACGTGGGGATCTGCTCGGCCTGCCACCCCTTCTTCACCGGGGAGCAGCGCTTCGTGGACACCGCCGGTCGCGTCGATAAGTTCCAGAAGCGCTTCGGCGCGATCAAGGCGGGTGGTGAGCGCCGCAAGCGGCCCAAGCTTTCCGATCTCAGCGCCTAGCTCCCGGACCTTCGGGATTCGAAAACGGTGACGGTACCCCGCGTGCCGTCGCCGTTTTTGTTGCCACCGAAACCCGCGCACCCTGCCGCACCGTGAATCTGGCCCCGCTCATCGAACAGAGGCGGCTCCGCCTTCCCGAGATTGAATCCTTCATGTCGCAGGAAGGATTCTTCGATGACGCGAGACGCGCCGGCGAACTCACCCGCGAATACAACCGCATCAAGTCCCTCCTCGAGGCCTGGGAACAGCTCCGGAGCAGCCGGGACGAACTCGAGGAAAACCGCGCTCTCGCCCGCGGCGACGATGCCGAGATGGCCGAGCTGGCCGAAGCCGAGATTCCCCAGCTCGAATCCCGCGTCGCCGAACTCGAAGCCGCCGTGCAATACGCCCTGCTGCCCCACGACCCCACCGAGGACCGCGACGCCATCGTCGAGATCAGGGCCGGCACCGGGGGCGACGAAGCGTCGCTCTTCGCCGCCGACCTCCACCGCATGTACCAGCGCTACGCCGAATCCCGGGGATGGAGATTGGAAACCGTCGAGACGAGCCCGTCCGACGTCGGCGGCTACAAGGAAGTCGTCTTCCGCGTCGCCGGCGAGGAAGTCTTCCGCTTTTTGAAATACGAGAGCGGAGTCCACCGCGTCCAACGCGTTCCCGCCACCGAAACGCAGGGCCGCATCCACACCTCCACCGCGACCGTGGCCGTCCTGCCCGAGGCCGAGGAAGTCGATGTGGAACTCAAGCCCGACGAGCTGCACATCCAGACGACTCGTTCGGGAGGTCCCGGCGGACAGCACGTCAACACCACCGACTCCGCCGTCCAGATCACCCACCTGCCCACGGGACTGATGGTGAAGTGCCAGGAAGGCCGCAGCCAAGGCAAGAACAAGGAGCGCGCCCTCCAGATCCTGCGCGCCAAGCTGCTCGAGGCCAAAGTCCGGGAAGAAGCCGAAAAGTATTCCGCCCATCGCCGCGCCCTCATCGGCTCGGGAGGGCGCGAAGAAAAGATTCGCACCTACAACTTCCCCCAGAACCGCCTCACCGATCATCGCGTCAACCTCACCCTCTACAACCTCGACCAAGTCGTCGCCGGAGGGCTCGAGCCGGTCCTCGCCGCCCTCCAGACCGCCGAAATGGGCGAACGGCTCGCCGAACTCGGTGGCG
>SLGN01000165.1 GCA_007123695.1 Verrucomicrobiales bacterium | reverse complement strand
TCGAACGAATCCGCCGAATGGGCCGATTCCAGCGGCAGCTTCGCGCAGACCCGGCCTTCGGAAGAGCCGCTCCCGAGCCCCGACCTCGGCGACCAGCCCGTTCTCGATCCGGTCGAGCCCGCCGTCCCGCCTGTGGCCGAGACCGAAGCGTCGGCTGCGGCCGAGGTGGAGGAAGCCGTCTCCGATCCCGCCTCGCTCTTCGCCGCACTGGCGGAGGCGGCACGCTCCATGACTTTTCCCGAGCCCATTCTCGAGGCGCTGCTCGCGACTGGCTCCGAACTCAGGGGCAAGGGCAACACGCAGGGGGCGATCAAGAACTTCCGCGAGGTGGAATCGGTCCACGGCGAACACCCGCGGGTCCTCTCCGAGCTGGCCGCCACCCTCTCCCTGATGCGCCTCTCCGACAAGGCGGAGGACTACTGGGAACGGGTCGCCGCCCTCGGCGCCGGCGCGGGCCCCTACCTCGCTATCGCCGAGGCCCAGATGCGCGGCGAGCAGCCCGCCTCCGAAACGACCGCACCGGAAGAGCCCGACGCCGAGGGCCGGGTGCTGCGGATCGGCGAGATCAAAGTCGAGGCCCAGCCCCCCGGCGAGACCGGCCAGAAGGTCAGCCTCTCCGTCGTCATCGACGCCGATCCGGCCTCCCTCCCGGTGGGCGAGGACATGTCCCTGATTGTCCTGTTCTACGACCGGCTCGCCAACGGCGAGGTGCGCCCCTCGACCGCCGACACCTCCTACCTCTATCCGACCGAACCCTACGACTGGCAGGTCGACGGCACCGAGACCATCATCGTGAACTACCTCCAACCCGCCTTCACCGACGAGCAGAAGCGCGAGCTCGGCGAGCGGTCCTACCATGGCTACGCCGTCGAACTCTACTACCGGGACGAGCTGCAGGACAAAGTGGCCATGCCGGAGGACGTCTCGGCCCTGCGCTTCCCCATCGAGGCGGTGGCGCCGATCGCCGACGACCCTTCCCCCCGCCCTCCCACGGGTCCGGAGAACGCCCTTTTCCCCGACGCAGCCCTGCCCTGAGCGCCCCGCATGGAATCCGAGACCGCCATCCTCCTCATCGACCCGTCCGAAGCCGACCGCGAAGCGATCCGCTCGATCCTCGAACCCAAGTCGAAGCCCATCCTCGAGGCCGCCGACGCCGCCGCCGCATGGGAAATGGCGCGCGGGCAGAAAGGTCTCGCTCTGCTCGTCGCCAGCATCGACGCCGCCACGGGCGAGGACATCCTCGACCTGCGCGACCATCTCGTGAAGGAGATCGGCGATTTCCCGGCGGTCTTCTGCAGCGCCGAGGACATGACGCCCTTCTACCCCCGGGTGCGCGAGAACGAGCGTCTCTTCTTCAAGCCGGTCAACCGGGCCGTTCTGCTGGAGTGGTACGACTCCGCCATCGGCGGGAAGAACTCCTCCGACGCCGGCGCCGAGAGCGGCGGAGCGACTCCGCAAGCCGAGCAAAGCCCTGCGGCGCCGGTCGATTCCGCCGTGCCGGAAATCGCGACCCAGCCTGCGGCCGAAGGAGTGCCTGCGGCAAGTCCGCCCCTGACCGAGTCGGCCCCCGTCGCCCTGCCCGAAGAGGCCCTGCCCGAAGGCACCCGTCTGGGCGACTACAAGCTGCTGCGGGAAATCCAGCGCGACGCCGACTTCGCCCTCTACGAGGCCGAGCAGACCTCGATCGGGAGGCGCGTCGCTCTGAAGACGCTCTACCGCAAGCACCGCAAGGACATCCGTTGGGTCCAGGGCTTCGTCGACGAAGCGAGCGCGCGCGCCTCGGTCAACCATCCCGCGATCTCGCTGGTCTACGAATGCGACCAGGAGATGGGGGTGAACTTCTACACCCTGGAGCTCGTCGACGCGCCGAGCCTCGCGGACCTCGCCCGGCGCCGCGCCGAACTCGGCGAGGAGGTGCTGTGGAAGGTGCTCTCGGCCGCGTCGAGCGCCCTGATCTACCTGCGCGACCAGGGCATGTCCCACCGCCTCTTCACCGCGCAGAACATCCTCGTGGTCAAGGGCGGCGAGCCCCGCATCGCCAATCCCGTGCGCGGTCGGGGTCTGCCCCTCTCCGCTCCGGAGGAGCGCCGCCAGATGGAGCTGCTCGCCGACGCCCTCCTGCCCTTTCTGAAGAAATCGGGGACCGATCCCGCGCTCTTCTCGCTGGTGGACCGGATGGGCACCGATCGCATCGACGCGATCAATTCGATCGAGGCCCTGCGCAAGGCGCTGAATCCGCCCGACCCGAAGGAAGGGCTCTCCACCGCCGAGATCGCGAAGATGACCGAGAAGGAGACGAACCGGAAGGCGGTGGTGGCGGGCAGCGTCATCGGCCTGGTCATCGTCGCGGTCGCGATCATCTCCTTTCTCGTGGTGGGGTCGAAGCCCGAGGTGCGCGACCTCGAGTTCTTCGTGAAGATCCCCGCCGGGAAATTCCCCTTCCAGGAAGGCGAGGAAATCGAGCTGCCCGACTTCTGGATCGGGCGCTACGAAGTCACCATCGCCGAATACGCCCGCTTTCTCGAAGCCCTCGCCGCCAACCCCTCGCTGAAGGCAAAGAT
>SLGN01000468.1 GCA_007123695.1 Verrucomicrobiales bacterium | reverse complement strand
GCCCTCTGGCTCGGCGGTTCGGCGGCCGAGGACGAGGCGGGCAGCCTGCTCTATTTCTGGGAACGCGAGCTGCGGGCGCTGCGGCGCGGCCCGTGGAAGCTGCGGCTCGCCCATGTGGAGCGCTCTCCCGATCCGGAGAACATCGGCTACGGCGGTGTCCGCGGAGGCGTGATCCAGATCGCCCGGGACCAGGCGCTGTTCCGTCTGGACCGGGATCCGGGCGAGACCACCGACCTTTCCGCCGACGAGCCGGAAGCGCTCGCCGAAATGCTCGATCACGTGCATGCGTGGCGAAGCGAGCTTGGCGAGCTGGTCGAAAAATGGAATCTCGACTGAGACAAACACCCCGAACTCAAGAAACCCCCACATCCGCATGAACCGACGCAACGCCTGCCAGCTACTCGGCGCCACGGCGCTCTTTCCAAACCTCGCCCGCGCCGAAAAAGAGACCGGATTCGCCTTCCGCTACGTCCTTTCCTCGGCGCTCTTCGGCGATCTTCCCCTCGCGTCGGTCCTGCCGCAGGTGGCGCCGGCGCGCTGCGAGGCGATCGACATCTGGCGCAGGCCGCACGCCACCCACCGGGAGCAGATCGAGGAAATGGGCGACGAGGCTTTCCAGGCGCTCCTTGCGAAAAACAATACCTCCATGGCGATCTCCACCTGCTATCCGCTCGGGCCCTTCAAGCAGGACGACGAGATGCGGTGGGTGAAGAAAAACGGCGGCCGCATGACCGTCTGCGGATCGGGCCGGATGGGCGAGCCGGACGTCTCGGGCGCCGAGGCGAAGGCCCAGGTGATTTCCTTTTTCGAAAAGCTGAAGCCCCACTACGAGCTCGCCGAGGAGCTGGGCGTGACCATGGCGATCGAGAACCACAAAAATTCGATGCTCTCCTCGCCCGATTCGATCCGCTACTTCGCCGAGCTGAATCCTTCCCCGGCCGTCGGCATCGCCTTCGCCCCGCACCATCTCCACGATGCCGTCGAAGAGATTCCCGCGCTGATTCGCGATTGCGGCCGGGAGCAACTGCCCTTCATCTACTTCCAGGAATACCACATCTCGTCGAAGCAGGAGATGCCGGACGAGGAGGAACTGAAGCAACTGCCCGGCTTCGGCACTCTCGACTACGTCCCCATCGTCGGCGCGCTGAAGGAGATCGGCTTCGGCGGCGTGGCCGAAGTCTTCATGCACCCCACCCCCCGCGGGACTCCGATGCTGCCGACGGCGCCGGAGATCACCGCAACCATCAACCAGTCGAAGGACTACATCGAAACATGTCTCGCCAAAAATTGACCTCCCGGCGACGAGTCAACAGGGTAGGATCCGCGACCCAACCCTGTGGGATTCGGCGGGCCTGTGGGCTCTTTGCCGTGCTTGCGCTGCTCGCTCCGCTCCGGGGCGAGGCCGCCCCGCATGTCGTCGGCTACGAGCGCTTCCACGCGGATGCTCCGTCCTACGAGGGCGGCGCGATTCTTTTCTCCGAACTCGGCTGCGCCAACTGCCATGGCGGCTCGCCCGTCGCGGTGCCCCGGCAGGGACCGAAGCTCGCCGACCTGGCCCGGCGCATCGACCGCGGCTGGCTCGCCGAATTTCTCCGAGAGCCGGAATCGGGTCGCCACGGATCGAACATGCCGGCGATGATGCACGGCTTGGAAGGCGCGGACCTGGAGGCGGTGCTCGCCTACCTCGGCACTCTCGGAAAGGGGAATGCTCCGCGGGTCGGTCGGCACGCGAACGCCGAGCGGGGCAGCTCGCTCTACCACGAGAAGGGCTGCGTCGCCTGCCATGCCCCCACCCCCGACTTCCATCCGCCCCATGCCGGCGGCGGAGTCGCGGTCTCGCCGCTCGCGGTGGCGCTGCCGGACTTGGGCGCCAAGACCAGCTTCGGCGCCCTGCAAGCCTTTCTCGCGGCTACGGCGACATGGCGACCCGACGGCCGCATGCCCCATGTGCCGCTCGACACCCAGGAGGCCGCCGACATCGTCGCGCACCTTCTCGACTTCCGCGATTCGAATCCGATGAACGCCGCGACGGTGAAGCCTTGGCGAAAACCCGAGCCCGGCGAGGCCGCGAGAGGCAAGGAACTCGTCGCCAAGCTCAATTGCGCCGCCTGCCATTCGATCGAGGGCGTCAAGGCGGGGCCGACGGTGGATTTGCCCGGAAAGATCGGCGGCCCGGGCCACTGCCTTTCCGCCGAGCCGACGCCCGGCCTTCCCCACTACCGCCTCGACGAGCCGCAGCGCGAATCGCTTCTCGCCTTTCTCGCCGGGGAGCGCAAGGCCGAGGATCCCGAGGGCCGCCTCACCCTCGCGGCGATGAACTGCTACGCCTGCCACGAGCGCGACGGCATCGGCGGCCCCACTCCGGAAACGAATCCCTTCTTCATCGGCGACGAGGCCCTCGGCGACTCCGGGCGTCTCCCGCCCCCGCTGACCTCGATCGGCCACAAGCTGCGGCGCGACTGGCTCGAAGGGGTCTTCGCAGGGGCCGAGGGCAGCCGCGTGCGCTCCTACGTGAAAACGGCGATGCCGAACTATCCCGCCCACGGCGAGGCTCTCGCCACG
>SLGN01000342.1 GCA_007123695.1 Verrucomicrobiales bacterium | reverse complement strand
CTGCTTCCCAAGGCCGCTGCCGCAGCCGGGACCAACTACGCAACTCTTTGTTTGAAAATTATTGAACTTTCGCTTAAATTTAGCTAATGCGAAAGAAATCAAAACGAGGGAACACCCGCAAGTTTCGCCTCCGGTCCGTATTTTCCCGTCGGCGCAGCGACGACGAGACCGAGTGGTTTCGCTTCGACGACGAATCTTCGCCTGATCGAATCGTCACGCCGCGCCGCCGCATCCGCCGTCGCCTACTTGCGGCGAGGCTTGCGGCGATCGCCTGCCTTTCCGTGAGCCTTCCTGTCGCCGGAAAGTGGGCCTACGACCGCGTATTCTTCGAAAACGAGGAGTTCGTTCTCCAAACCCTGGAGATCCAGACGGACGGATCCTTGAGCCTGGAAAGGCTCGCCGAGATCGCCAACGTCGCCCCGGGCATGAATTTGCTCGATCTCGATCTCGGAGTTGTGCAGGAGCAGATTTCCCGGCTGCCTCAGGTGGAACGTGTCACGGTCACCCGCGAGCTCCCCGACCGGCTCCAGATCCTCGTGCGTGAGCGGATGCCGGTGGCCTGGCTTTCCTCGCCGCCGATGGGCATTCGACCCTGGGACATGGAGCGCGGCTTCCTCGTCGACGAGGGCGGACACCTCTTCCGCTGCCTCGACCTGAACGAAGGAATGAAATCCCTGCCCGTGGTGGAGAGTTTCCGCCTGCCCGAGCCGGTCGAGGGCACCCGCATCGCCTCGGACGGCGTGCGTGCCGCGCTGAAGCTGATCGTCGAGAGCGACCGTCGCTTTCTCGGCACGGGGTTGGCGGTGCGCGAGGTGCGGCTGCGCGAGGAATGGGCCATGGATTGCGACTACTCCAACGACCTCAAGGCGACCTACGGGCTCTACGATTTCCTCCGCGGTCTTGACGATCTCGCTTTGATCCTCGATCGAATGGCCTCTGCGGGGCGGGTCGTCACCAGCGTGAACCTGGCTGCGGAGAAAAACATCCCGATCACCTTCGCGTCGATCGATCCGCCGATGCCTTCTCCCGGCGATCCCGATGCGGGGGGCGCACCCTCGGCCGCCGATTCGGCGGACGGAGACGGAGAACTGTCGATGCAGGAAAAACACTTGCGCTCGATTTTGAAAGGTGGCTAGAATGTAAGGAGGGGCGAAGTTTCGCCGCCCCGAGGGAACCGCAGCGCATGGCGTCTTCGAACATCTACGTCGGACTCGAGATCGGCACCTCCAAGGTCTGCATGGTCGTCGGGGAGGTGCGGAGCGACGGCGCGATCAAGATTCTGGGCGTCGGCCAACATCCCTCCGCCGGGGTGCGCAAGGGCGAAATCGTCGATCCCGAGACGGTCCAGACCTGTCTCCACGATGCGCTCGTGCGTGCCGAGGACCGCAGCGACGTCGAGGTGAACACCGTCTTCCTCGCCGTGACCGGGTCGCACATCCAGAGCCTCAACAACCGCGGCACCATCCGTGTCGCCGACGAACAGATGGAGATCACCGCCGAAGATCTGGAGGAGGTGAAGAAGATCGCCCGCGACGTGCCCCTGCCGAAGGAAAACGGCTACGTCCACTCCATCATCCAGCACTACTACGTGGACGGAAAGGACAAGATCCCCAATCCCATCGGGATGATCGGGCAGAAGCTGGAGGCCGACTACCACATCATCCACGGCACGAGGACCCGCATCCAGAACGCGATCAAGTGCGTGCGCGAAATTCCTCTGGAAGTGGAGGACATCGTCTTCTCCCCGGTGGCGGCGGCGCAGGTCGTCCTCAACCGCGAAGCGAAGAACGAGGGCGCCCTGCTCCTCGACATCGGTGGTGGCACCACCGACTACATCTGCTTCGTCGACGGGGCCGTCGTCGCCTCGGGCTGCGTTCCCATCGGGGGCGACCACATCACCAACGACATTGCCTTGGTCCTCAAGATTCCCCTCTCTCGTGCGGAAAAGCTCAAGGTAGGCCACGGGAGCGCTTCGCTGCGGGGCATGATCGATGTCGAGATCCCCATCGAGGGGGAATCGGGCAAGAAAGTCGGGCAGGAGCTGCTCAACCAGATCATGAACGCGCGGGTCACCGAGCTGCTCACCCTCGTCCACGAGCCGCTCGCGAAGCAGGGCGTGCTGCCCCGCCTCGCCAAGGGCATCTACCTCACTGGTGGCTCCAGCCTGATGCGCGGAATCGCCGAAACGGCCGAGGAAATTTTCGGCGTTCCCGTGCAAAAAGCCGGATCCGAGGCGATGTCCGGGCCCTCGGCTCTTTTTGAGAATCCCCAATACGCCACGCCGGTCGGACTGATCCGATATGCGCAACTGCTTGACGAGCAAAAGCCAAAGCGGGGAGGCTTCAGTCGGCTCGGCGCGAAGCTTGAAAAATTTTTTGGCGGAGCGAAGTGAAAATACTCGCGTTTTCTAAATGATTGACAAAGGTTCCCGATCCACCTAACTCTGAGAAATCCCATGATTGAATACAAGCAAGAGGAACAGGGCGAACTTTCCGTCACTTCGGAGTTCGGTGTCAAAGTGATCGGAGTCGGCGGCGCCGGAGCCAATGTTCTCGACCGAATG
>SLGN01000019.1 GCA_007123695.1 Verrucomicrobiales bacterium | reverse complement strand
TCGAGCGAGAGCAGCTCCCGGTCGCCGAGCTTCACCTCCGCGCGGATCGGGGGAGCGGTCCCTCCGTCGGCGGGTGCCTCGAAGGCGAGCCGGGCCGAGAGATCGTTCCCCGGGATCCTCAGCGAGAGGGTGCCCGTCCGCCAATCCATCTCCTCGGAGAAGGAAAGCACGCTCTTCCAGAACAAATCGACCCGCATCGCCGCGCCGCCTTCGTCGTACGATTCGATCTGGCCCGAGAGGGAGAGAAAGCGCTCCACATCCCCCGTGTCGGGATCCGGACCGGACCCGGCCTGCACGACGATTTCGCCGCGCCGCCGCCCGTCTTCCAACAGCGCCATCTTGGTCGAGTCGTTCCACTCGAAGAAGACCCGGTAGACCTCGCGCGGATCGACTCTCGCCATGCGCGAACCCGGCGGCGCCCAGACCACTGCGCAAAGCCAGGCGACGCTCCCCAGCCAGAGGAGCACGACGCCGACGGTGAAGAGACGCAGAGCCATGATTCGCGGCACCCTAGCACGGTGGAACGACCTTGCCCACTTTCGAAAAGGGCGGGGCGGGATTGGCGCGATGGCGCTTCAGCGAAAGGCTGACATGTGGCGGCCGCTTGAAGTAGACTCGTCCGCCATGGGAACAAACCGCCGAAATTTTCTCGTGGCCTCGACCGTCGGCTTCGCCGGATACCGCTTCGGGGCCGGCCTCGCCTCCGCCACGGTTCCGGACCGGGCACCGCGCAAGCCTGCGAAATCGACGATCCTCTTTTTTCTCTGCGGCGGCGCCTCGCAGTGCGACACCTGGGACATGAAGCCCGAAGCACCCTCGGCCTACCGGTCCCTGTTCCGTCCCATTCCGACGAGCGCCGACGGCATCCAGCTCTGCGAGCACCTGCCCATGACCGCCAAGGTCGCCCACCATCTCGCCGTGGTGCGCTCGGTCACCGACGGCGGCCAGGCGACGGGGGACCATCATGCAGGCTACTACTACAACCTGACCGGCCACGTTCCCGACCAAAGCTTCCGCACCCAGGGGAACGACCGCAAGCCGCAGCCGAACGACTGGCCCTTCATGGGCGCGGTGGTGGCCTCCCGCCGCGCCGCCGCGAGCGACACCCTGCCCGCCGCGATCAGCCTTCCGCACATGCCGAGCCGACTTCCCTACACGCGGCCGGGCCAGTTCGCGGGCAAGCTCGGGATCGACCACGAACCCTTCTACCTCGACGGAGACCGCGAGACGCCTCTCAGTTTCCGGGCGCCCTCGCTCTCCCTCTCGGGTGAGGGAAAAATGCGGCTCGACGAGCGCCGCGCCCTCCTTTCGGCCCTCGACGGCGCCCGCAGCGACTTCGACCGCGTGGCCGCCATGGGGCAGTTCGACCGCATCCAGGAACGCGCCTTTTCCCTGCTGGCTTCCGCCTCGACCGCTTCGGCCTTCGAGCTGTCCGACGAACCCCTCGCTCTGCGCGAGCGCTACGGCCAGACCGTCAACGGCATGAGCCTGCTCATGGCCCGGCGCCTCGTCGAGGCTGGCGTTCCCTTCGTGACCGTCTTCTGGAAGGAGGACCCCTCCCTGAATTCGAAGTGCAGGAGCGCGGGCGGCTGGGACACCCACGGGAACAACTTCAACTGCCTCAAGGACGACCTGCTGCCCGAGTTCGACCGCGCCTACTCCGCGCTCGTCGAGGATCTCCACCAGCGCGGGCTGCTCGACGAAACTCTCGTCCTTGTCTCCAGCGAGATGGGCCGGAAACCGCTCATCGGCGACCGGCGTTCGGGTGGGGTCGAGGGAGCCGGGCGCGATCACTGGACGGCGTGCCAGAGCGTCCTTTTCGCCGGCGGCGGAGTCCGCGGCGGGCAGGTCGTCGGCGCCACCGACCGCTACGGCGAGTATCCCGCGGAGAAACCGCTGAGCCCTTCCGACGTCACCCGCACCGTCTACCACGCCATGGGCATCGACGACCTCGCCGCAGTCGACCGGGAGGGGCGGCCCTTCCAGTTGCTCGACGGAGGCAGGCCGCTCGGTGAACTTTTCTGACGGCCTTGCGGCGAATTCCCGCCTCCCGCCAGCATCCCCGGATTCGATTCCGGCTTGAAGGTGCGCGGAAGAAACGCTAAGGAAACTCCGTCGCGAGGTTCCCGCGATTCTTTCCAACCCCCACCAAGCACACCACCGACCACCATGGGCAGACCCGTCACTCTCTTCACCGGCCAATGGGCCGATCTCGACAGCGAGACAATCATCACCAAGGCCAAGGCCATGGGCTACGACGGCGTCGAACTGGGGTGCTGGGGCGACCACTTCGAAGTCGACAAGGCCGACGCCGCCTACTGCGAGGCCAAGCGGGCCCTCCTCGAAAAGCACGGAATGAAGTGCTTCGCCATTTCCAGCCACCTCGTCGGACAGGCCGTGTGCGACAACATCGACGCCCGCCACCAGCAAATCCTGCCCGACTACGTCTGGGGCGACGGCGATCCCGAAGGCGTCCGCCAGCGTGCCGCCGAGGAGCTCAAGCGGACCGCCGTCGCCGCCAAGCAGTTCGGAGTCGGGGTGGTCAACGGATTCACCGGCTCCTCC
>SLGN01000713.1 GCA_007123695.1 Verrucomicrobiales bacterium | reverse complement strand
CTGCTCCGCCGCGAGATCGCGGCTTTCGGAGATGTCCGTCGCGAGATCGTAGAGCTCCCAAGCGCGATCGTCGCCGGGCCGCACGATTTTCCAATCGTCCCGGCGCAGTCCGCTGTGCCCGCGGTAGTCGAAGGCGAGAACGGAATGCGGGGAACCTGCTTCGCCCGCCAGAGCCGGCAGCGGGTCGCGGCCGTCGAGGATGCGGTCCTGGGGCAAGGGAAGGCCGGCGAGGCGCAGCGAGAGGGGCAGCATGTCGAGATGGCTCAGCATGGCTTCGCAAACCGCGCCGGCCGGGAGCCGTCCCGTCCAGCGGAAGATCGCGGGCACCCGAACGCCCCCTTCGTATACCGTCGTGCCGCCGCTGCGCAGTGGGGCGTTCGACTGCACCTCGAGACCCCGGTCCTTCAGCATGAAGGCGCCGTTGTCCGAGATGAAGGCCACCAGGGTGTCTTCGCCGAGCCCCAGCTCGTCGATCTTCGCAACGATGCGCCCCACCGCGTCGTCGAGAGCCGTCAGGACGGCGAGGAAGCGCCTCTGCGGATCCGATTCGTCGCCGCTCCATCCGTAGCGCTGCAGATAGCCGTCGGGGACCTGCCAGACCGGCTCCTCGCCAGGCTCGGTGTTGATTTTGCTGACGAAATGGACCGCGTTGAAGGGCACGTAGACGAACCAGGGCTGCTCCCGGTGCCTCTCGATGAAGTCGATCGCGGCGTCGGCGGAGATGTCGGTGATGTATTCCCCGCGCATGTCGACGGGTTCGGTCCCGCGTCGCAGGTCCATCACGCCATGGTAGAGATGCTTGAAGTAGTGGACGTTGCCCGAGCGGAAGCCGAGGAATTCGTCGAAGCCGCGGTCGGTCGGTCGGCTGCCCTCGGCGAAGCCGATGTTCCACTTGCCAAAGCAGCCGCTCGCGTGGCCTGCCCCGGCCAGATACTGGGGCAGGATGCGTTCGCGATGGGGGAGACCGATGCCGCGCTGGTTCTCCTCGGGCACGAGCTGGTGGACGAGACCATTGCGCCGAGGATACCGGCCCGTGAGAAGCGCCCCGCGCGACGGCGAGCAGCTCGAGGTCACCACGTAGAAATCGGTGCAGCGGACGCCCTCGGCGGCGAGGGCGTCGATGTTCGGAACGATGGCCCCGTTCTCCGCTCCGTAGCATGGCAGGTCCCCGTAGCCGAGATTGTCCACGTAGAGCACGAGGAAGTTCGTGGCTGCGGCGACATTGGCCGAGAGTGCGACCGAGGCAGCGAGGGCGAGAGGGAGGGGGAGCGGCTTCATCTCCCAAAACCTCGCGGAGACCGCACCGCAGCACAAGCGGCTTGAAGGCGTCAGGTGCCCGCCCGCCATCCACTCGCGACAAGCCCGCCCAGCTTCGACAGAAAGATGAAGGAGAAACAAGGTAAGCCAAGCCCAGCAAAAACAGAATAAACCAGGCCAATGATTCTTGAAATTTTGGTAGAACGGCAGATTCTAACAATCGAGACGACGTTGAAAAAATCTTCTCCAGATCTTTTCGATGTCGGGAAATGTCGTTCTGCTTTATCACTGTGATAATCGCGTCGTTGACCGGATCCTTGTCTGTTCAGCTGCCGAATCCACGCTCCTCCGGTCAATCGAGCGCCATCTCGGGCTGGAAAAGCGGGAGACCGGGAAAATTCCTTCTTGAAAACGCGCTGTCAGGGAAGAAACTGTGGTCTCTGTGTGCAGCATCCCTCCGGACCGGGTTGCGGCGCTCGCTATTTGGTCCATCCGCCGGGCGGATCGACGAAAAGGAGGGATGGCTGAGTCCGGTTTAAGGCGCTCGATTCGAAATCGAGTGTAGGGAAACCTACCGTGGGTTCGAATCCCACTCCCTCCGCCAGCTCCAGGAGCCGAGGCCTGCTTCGCGCCCACTTCTGGGGCGAGAGGGTCATCGTGAGGACGGTCACTCGGGAGACTGGGGGATTCTCAATTGGATACCACGAGATTCACACCACGAGCATTGACCGGATTGCCCCAGAGGCGTTGAAGCTTTCAGTCAGTGAGCACGCACTTCTTGCAGCCTCCTTGTGGGAGAGCATCGAAGACGCCTTCGAGCTTTCCATCGATTTTGACGACGAGAACGCCCTGAGCCTCGCCGAAGAACGGGATCAAGAGCGGCCGTGTGATGCCGCTATCGCACCAAGAATTGATGCAACGACTGAGGCAATGAGGATCGTCGATGATTCGGTGATCCGCGTCACGGTAGTCAAGCACGAGCGGCGCCACCCTTCATACGGCATGGAACGATCCTAAGCCCAATCGAGTAGGAGCCGGGTTAGAGCCCCACCGAAAGGGCTTGACCCGATCCGAGCGAGTCCAATAGAGTGATCCCTCCGAACTGGCTCTTCCATGAGGCTCCCTGCTATCACCGGCCTGATTCGCCGCCGCTTGCTCGTCAAATTCCGGGTGGACGCGGCGGTGATGGGGCGTCTTCTGCCGGCGCCTTTCCGGCCCAAGCTGTTCCGGGGCCATGCCATCGCTGGGATTTGTCCCACGCTGCCCGGTGCATCTTGCTTCGAGTCGCTGGAGGAGTCGTCCGCCTTCT
>SLGN01000353.1 GCA_007123695.1 Verrucomicrobiales bacterium | reverse complement strand
GCGATGACCGGCCCCGCCCCCATCCGGGAGCTGGTCTGAAGCGGGCGGATCTTGTCCGGATCCGCGCCGAATTTGGCTCGATGCACCCCTCCCGCGATCCTGTGCCGTGACGCCGGAACCGGGCGCCCCGATGGTCGCGGCGAACCGTTTTGTCCGCATGAAGCATCCTCTCCCTATCGTCGCCCTGCTCCTGTTTCCGGCTCTGGGAATCCTCGCCGCCGACGAGCTGCCCGCAGGATCGTCGCGGCCCGGCGACGCATTCGACTGGCGTGCTTTTCTCGCCCCCTTCCACACCGTCACCTTGCACCTGCCGATCGGCTTCGTGATGATGGCGGCGATCCTCGAAGGCTACCACTTTCTGCGGCCGAGCCGGGAACTGCGCCGGGCCATCGGCGTCGTCGTGCTGTGCAGCGCCGCCACCGCCGCGCTCGTCGCCTTCCTCGGGATCCTTCGTGCCCAGGGCGGAGGCTACGAACCCGCCACCCTGGAGAGCCATCGATGGTTCGGAGTGGCCGTGGGCGTGGTCACGATTCTGCTCGCGGTGGTGCATCCCATCGCCTTCCGGTCCGGAGCGCGGGCTTGGGCGTCGGCGGGCTACCGTGGTCTGCTCGCGGTCAATTTGGTGCTGCTTGTCGTCGCAGGCCATGGCGGGGGCAATCTCACCCACGGTTCGAAATACCTCACCGCCAACGCGCCGCCCTGGGTGCGCGAGTGGATTGAGCGCGCCGAGGGGCCCACTGCCGACGCGGAGCCCGCCGACGGTGAGTTTGCGGAGAGGATCCGACCGATTTTCGAGGAAAAGTGCTTTTCCTGCCACGGCCCCGAAAAGCAACGCGGAGACTACCGGATGGACACCGCAGAGGGCCTTTTCGCCGCCGGCGAGAGCGAACTCGACCCCATCGTCGCGGGCCGCCCGCTGGAGAGCTATCTCGTCGAGCTGGTCACCCTGCCTTCCGACGACGATCTCGTCATGCCGCCCGAGGGCAAGGAGCCGCTCTCGCCCGAAGAGACGCTCGCCGTCATCCAATGGATCTGGCGCGGGGCGAAGACCGACGGCGCCGCCGATGCCGGATCCGCAGAGGCCACCGACGGAGAAGGCCGTTGAGAAAGGGGGCTGGAGTCAGGAATCAGGCCGGTAGAAGCGCCCGACCCGGGCGGTGATCCCGGTGAAAATCTCCCAAGGGATCGTTCCCGCCCGCTCCGCCAGCTCGGACGCGGTGATTTCCTCGTCGCCTTGCCGCCCGATCAGAACGGCCTCGTCACCGGCGGACACGGCGCCGAGCCCGGAGACGTCCACGACGATCTGGTCCATGGTGACGCGGCCGAGCAGAGGGCAGCGGCGGCCGCCGACGAGCACCTCGGCGCCGCTGCCGGAGAGATGGCGCGGATAGCCGTCTCCGTAACCGACCGCCAGAGTCGCGGCGCGGAGGGCACGGGGCGCGACGTAGGTGCGCCCGTAGCTCACGCTGCTGCCCGCAGGCAGGTCCCTCACCAGCGCGACCCGCGTGGCGAGGCGCATCACCGGTCGCAGAGCCGCGCCGGAGCCGGAGTCCACGCCGGAGAGAGGCGTGCCGAGAGGGGAGACTCCGTAGAGCGCCAGTCCCGGCCGCACCAGAGTGGCGAAGGGAGTCTCCGCCGCATAGCCGAGGAGCCCCGCGCTGTTTCCCAGATGGACGAGGCAGCCGGGGCCGGGCGTCGTCTCGCGCAGCAGTTCGACAAAGCGGGCGATCTGGTCCCGGGTGAAAACCGCGTCTTCGTCGGCCGAGGGAAAATGGCTGGAGACCCCCTCGAGCAGGCAGTGCCGGTCACGGCGGATGCGCTCCAGCAGCGCGAGAAATTCCTCGGGCCTGCTGCCCATGCGCCCCATGCCGGTATCGACCACGGCGTGGAGGCGCGCCACCCCGTTGCGACGGCGCGCCGCAGCGGCAAAGGCGTCGACTTCCTGCGGCAGCGAGACGGAGGCCGAAAAACCTTCGCCCACGATGGCATCGACCTCGTCGGGCAGGGCCGGGCTGAGCAGGAGGATGCCGCAGCCTTCGCCGACGGCGCTCCGGGCCCGGCGTGCCTCCGCCAGATTCGCGACCCCGAACCATTCCACCGAGTTCGCGAGGGCGGCGGCGACCCGGGCGAGACCGTGGCCGTAGGCGTCGGCCTTGACCACCGCGAGGATTCCGCAGTCTGCGCCGACGAGGGATCGGCAGACGGCGGCATTGCCCCGCAGCCGGTCGAGGTCGATCTCGGCGAAGCAGCGCCCCGGAGATTTTGCGGAGGAGTCCGTCGCGCTCATGGCTGCGCCGCTGGCCGACATCCGGACCGTCCCGGCCCGGGTGCGGCGACGTCCCCGGGCCGGGGGGCGGGCGCCCGCCGTGCGGTTCGCTTGGTTAGCCTGCATTTCTCATACCCCTTCGTCGCGAGACGCCGCGAGGCGCGGCCCGGATTTTCCGACGGGCTGTATGAGAACATACTGTCCAAGGGAAATTCGGGGCGGAACGAAGCGAGGGCGGGCCGCAGCAAGTCGCAGCAGAGGGGGGATGAGAAATGCGGGTTAAGGGCTTCGATGCCATGGATCTGCCGAAAATGCCCGAAAGCGGCCGCCCTGACAACTGGAAGGACAAAATCGGAGCAGTCTTTTGCAGTCGAGGCGTATCGCCCGCGGTCGGTCCGGTTCATCTTGGGTGCTATGAAAGACCACTCCATCACCTGCCGCTACCTTTCCCAGGAAGACCTCCTGCGGGCCGGATGCCTCGACCCCGCCATGGCCATGGAGGCCGCCGAAGCCGCCATGCGCGCCTTCGACGCCGGAGAGGTGCTCTTTCCCGAAAAGATCGTCCAGATCTTCGACGATTCGACGCAGGAGCGGATCAACTGCCTGCCCGCCACCTTTCTCAAGGAGCGGATCTGCGGAGTGAAATGGGTCTCGGTCTTTCCCCCGAACCCCGCGAAGTTCGGGCTGCAGAACCTCACCGCCGTGATCCTGCTCAGCGAGATCGAAAAGGGCTTCCCCGTGGCGGTGATGGAGGGCACGCTCTGCTCGAACCTGCGGGTCGGGGCCATGGGCGCGGTCGCGGCGAAACATCTCGCCCGGGAGGGCGCCGAAGTGATCGGATTCATCGGTGCGGGCGAGCAGGCCAAGATGCACCTCCTCTCGATGAAGGTCGCGCGTCCCTCGCTGCGGCAATGCCGGGTCGGGGCCAAGACTCCGGCAGAGGAGGAGCAGTTCGTCCGCGAGATGGCGCCCCTGCTTCCGGAAATGGAGTTCGTCGCCGCCGGGACCGACTTGCGGACCGCCGTCGAGGGCGCCGACATTCTCGTCACCGCCACCAGCGCCCAGGCGCCCCTGCTCAAGGCCGATTGGATGAAGCCCGGAGCCTTCTACAGCCACGTGGGAGGCTGGGAGGACGAATACGCGGTGGTCAAGCAGTGCGAAAAAATCGTCTGCGACGACTGGGAGACGGTGAAGCACCGCACCCAGACCCTCAGCCGCATGTACCGCGACGGCGAACTCGCCGACGCCGACATCCACGGCAATCTCTCCGAGCTCGTTCACGGGACCAAGCCGGGGCGGGAATCGCCCGACGAGCGCACCTACTTCAACGCCGTCGGCCTTGCCTACGTCGATGTCGGCATTGCCCGAGCCATGCATCTGCGCGCTCTCGAGGCCGGCGTCGGGACCGATCTCGTCCTGCAAGAGTCGATGATCTTCGAGCACGCCGAACTCAAGGACTGGGTGCGCGTCTGACGGTGGACGGGGGCGGGCCTTCCCGTTGCCTACGGCAGCACGCGGATGTGAAGGTGCGTGAAGGCCGGCCAACCCCGTTCGTTCTCCCGGTCGATGCGCACGAGGTAGTCGCCCGGCTTTTCGTAGCGGTGCTCGACCGAGGCGTAGCCGTCCGGATCCAGGTTGCCGGTGTCGCTGGCCGATCGCACGTGGACGGGCTCGCTGCCGTCACCGAAGTCGATGCGTTCTCGGCCCTCCGCAGTGCGGAAGGAACGCACCAGGACAGTCACCGGCTCGCCCGCCCGCAGGCCCTCGGTCGGCGAGAAGGCCGCGTGGACGTTCGGCGGAAAGGCGTCGAGGTCGACGGGATCGACGACCAGCACGCGGACGAAGTCATAGGCGACGTTTCCTTGCTCGTCCTCGACCTGGAGGATTTCGCTGTAGCGGCCCGGCTTGGCGTAGAGGCGCTCGACCTTCTCGCCCTCGGCCGAAGAACCGTCGCCGAAGGTCCAGCGGTGGCGCAGCGAGCCCCCTGCCGAACTCCACGACTTGGAGCCGTCGAGCACGGCGGTCTCGCCGGCGCGCAGGAGATGTCCGGGACGCGCCACTGCGAGGACGCTGGGCTCGCGGTCGCGCAGGTAGGCCTCCCACACCAGGGGATAGGCGTCGAGCGAACCCCACAGACCCGAAGGCATCCGCATCCACAAACCGAAGTGCAGGTGGGACCAGCCGCCGCTCGCGCCCTCCTTTCCGAGGATGCCGAGCTGCTGGCCCATCCGGACCCGCTGGCCCATCCGGACCTCGGGATGGATCCGGTGGAAGTGGCTGTAGCGGTAGTAGAATCCGCGGTCGTCGAGCAGGTAGACGACGTCGTAGCGCTGCCGCACCGGGGAGTCCTCGTAGCCGGGCAGGCTCTGGTTGGCCGAGGAGACGACGAGCCCGTCGGTCGCGGCGAAGACCTCGGTCAGCTTCTCGGCCCCTCCGAAGTCGAGGTCGTAGTGGTAGACGTATCCGCTCCGGGCTCCTGCGTCGATGGGTTCGTTCGCCATCGAAGTGGCAGAGGCGAACCAAGCCTGCCCGAGCGGGTAGGCGAAGGTTCCCGGCTCGGTCAGGGGCGAGTCGGCCGGCCACAGGCGGAGCCGCACCGCCTTTTCGATCCCCCATGGGTTGCCGTTGACGCCGTCGAGATGGCCCTTGGTCACGGGGCAGTCGATCCTGACGCTTCCGACGGCGCGAGGCAGATGGTAGTGCGAGGAGAAAAGCTCGACCGTTTCACCGTCGACGGTGACCTCGACGCGGGCCTCGCGGATCGAGGCGCGAACCGTGTCGCGGCTTTCGTGGAGCGAAACGACGGCAACCTCCACCGTGCTGCCGTCCGGGAGTTCGATTTCGGCGCCTTCTCCGACATCGAGATCGACAAGCCGGAAACCCGGGTCCCGCGTGGCTGCCGGAATCTCCGCAACGCAGAGCCGGGGCGTGGAGAGGAAGACGAAGGCGGCGAATGCGCTCGCGGCGATGGCGCCGAGCCGGAACGGGGGCATGAGGGGGCGTCTCGGCCCCGGGTGGGTTTTCATAGGGAAATCGCCCTTCAGACTAGCGTTCTCCTCCGCCGCCCGGAAAGCAAAAACACGGGAGCGTTCAGGCGCAGTCGCGGAGAGTTCCGGCCCGAAGGGTAGCGGGCATGCGTAACCGAACTTGGGCGAAAAGTGGTTGAAAATCGCGTAATGTAAGGTGTAGGCGCAGAACATTTTTGTGCCCCCGATTACCTGCAATTTTTCCCACGATGACCCGAAGCCACATCCTCCGAGCCTTGGTCGCGACGATCGCTTCTGCGGCGGTTTCGTCGGCCTTGCCCGGTGCCATGGCCCTGAATCTGGAGAAGCACCCCGGCAAGGCCATCTACGCCAAGCTTTGCCTCGAATGCCACGGAAAGAGCGGCGAGGGCGACGACGATCTCGGGGTCGATCCGCTCCAGGGCACCCGCTCCATCGATTCCCTCGCCGGGCGCATCGAGCGCACCATGCCGGAAGACCATGCCGAAGACTGCGTCGGCGAAGAGGCCCGGCTCGTCGCCGAATACATCTATCACGCCTTCTACTCGCCCGCCGCGCGGGGCGGCGACGCGCCCGTTTCGCCCGACCTCACCCGTCTCACCGGTCCGCAGATCCATTCCTCGGTCTCCGATCTTTTCGCCGGATTCCGCCGCGCCGACTTCCCCCAGGCTTTCGAAGAGCGCGGGCTGAAGGGCCACTACACCCTCAACAACCGGGCCAAGGCCGGGAACAACGATTTCCAAACCGAGAAGTTCGAGCGCGAGGACCCTCGCATCGCCTTCGACTACGGTGCCGGAATCCCCGAGCTGCCCGAGGGGCTTGAGACCGAACTGCCCCAGTTCAACATCAACTGGAGCGGATCCTTCTACGCCCGCGACACCGGCGTCTACGAATTTACCATCCGCACGCGCAACGGCGCCCGGCTCTTCGTCAACGAACACGACACGAGCAAGCCGGCCCTTGTCGACGGGTGGGTCGCGGCGGGCAACGAAGTTCGCGAGGAGAAAGGCAGCATCCACCTCCTCGGCGGACGCCACTACCCGCTGAAGCTCGAGTTCTTCAAGCACCAGGAGGAAAAAGCCCTCGTCGAGCTCCATTGGAAGCCGCCGCACGGGTCTCGCGAGATCATGCCGACCGAGGTTCTTTCTCCCCGGTGGCGGCACCTCACCTTCGTCGGCGCCACCGAATTTCCCGCCGACGACCGCAGCGACGGCTACGAGCGCGGCACCAGCGTGTCGCGGCTCTGGCTCGATGCCGTGACGTCCCTCGCTTTCGAGGCAGCCGACTACGCCAAGGACAACCTCGACTCCCTCGCCCGCACCAAGGCCGACGCCGAGGACCGCTCCGAGAAGATCCGGACCTTCGCCGCCGAGTTCGCCGAGCGCGCCCAGCGGCGGCCGCTCGACGAAGAGGCGAGACGCCGCTTCGTCGACGAACCGCTCGCCCCGCGCAGCGAGGGAGAAGATCCCGAAGAGGGGATTCGCCGCGTCGTCCTGCGTTCCCTCACCTCGCCCGGCTTCCTCTATCCTGCGACCGCATTCGAATCTTTGGAGACCCCCTGGGCACGCGCCACCAAGCTCGCCCTCGCCATGTGGGATTCCCTCCCCGACGAAAGGCTCCGCGAGGCCGCCGCGAAAGACGCGCTCGGCGACGAGGCCCAGCTCCTCGCCCAATCCCGGCGCATGCTCGGCGATGCGCGGGCCCGGCTCAAGCTGGCGGGCTTTTTCGAGCATTGGCTCCAGCTCGACGAGAAATCCGAGATCGCCAAGGACAGCGAGCGGTTTCCCGAATTCGACGAAACCCTTGTCCGCGACCTCCGCACCTCCCTCACGCTCTTCCTCGACGAAGTCGTCTGGGGCGAAAGTTCCGACTACCGCGAACTTCTTCTCGCCGACTACCTCTACCTCAACGAGCGCCTCGCTCCTCTCTTCGGGCGCAAGGCCGGGGCCGGAGGAGGCTTCGAAAGGGTTTCCTTCGCCGAAGAGAAGCGCACCGGCGTCATCACCCACCCCTACCTGCTCAGCGCCCTGTCCTACCACGACAACACGTCGCCGATCCACCGCGGCGTCTTTCTCGCGCGGAACATCGCCGGGCTTCCCCTGCGTCCGCCGCCCGAGGCCACCGAGTTCATCGACAGCCATTTTTCCCCCGACCTGACCATGCGCGAGAAGGTCACCGAGATGACCAAGGCCGCCGCCTGCATGGCCTGCCACGCCACCATCAATCCGCTCGGCTTCAGCCTGGAGCACTACGACGCCATCGGACGCTGGCGCGACGACGAGAAAGGTCAGCCCGTCGAAACCCGCTCCGTGCTCGAGACCGACAAGGGCGACCGCATCGAGATCGAAGGCCCCCGCGAAGTCGCCTCCTACGCCGCCGACTCGCCAGAAGCCCACGCCGTCTTCGTCCAGCACCTTTTCCACCACGTCGCCAAGCAGCCTCTGCTCGCCTACGGCGCCGACACCGCCCGCGAGCTCGAGAACGCCTTCCGCGAAGGCGGCTTCCACATCCGCGACCTCTTCGCCCGCATCGGCGCCATCGCCGCCCGCCCCCAATCCCCGACCCCTCCCAGCTCATGAAGACGACCTACCCCACCCAACGACGCGATTTCCTCAAGCAGCTCGGCCTTTCCGCCGCCGCCTTCCCCTTTCTCGCGGGGCTGCCCGGGATCCGCTCCCTCGGCGCCGCCGAAGCGCAGGGAGGCCGCAAGCGCGTCATCTTCATGTTCTCCCCCAACGGCACCATTCCGTGGGAATTCTGGCCCGAGACCGAAGGTTCCGACTGCGAATACAAGCGCATTCTCAAGCCCCTCGAGCCTTGGCGCGAGCGCACCATGATCCTCAACAACGTCTGCAACCAGGTGCGCGGCGACGGCGACAGCCACATGCGCGGGATGAGCTGTCTGCTCACTGGGACCGAGCTCTTCCCCGGCAACATCCAGGGCGGCGGCGGTTCCCCGGCCGGCTGGGCCAAGGGGATCTCGATCGACCAGGAACTGCGGAACTTCTTCCAGTCCAGCTCCGACACCGAGACGCGGTTCGGCTCGCTCGAGTTCGGCGTCGCCGTCCCCAACCGCGCCGACCCCTGGACGCGGATGTCCTACACCGGCCCCAACCAGCCCGTCGCTCCCATCGACGACCCCCGCCGCATGATGGAGAAGCTCTACGGCAAGGTCGAGGACCGCGAGAACCTCGTCGGCATCGTCGATTCGGTGCGCGAGGACCTGCGTCGCATCTCCTCGCGCCTCGCCAGCGAGGACCGGCGTCTCCTCGACGAGCACCTCGAGCTCGTCCACGAGCTCGAGCAGGAACTCGCGCGGGAAAAGGCCCAGGGAGAGCTGGTGCATCCCGTGCCCGATATCGATCCCCGCATCGAACTCGTCAACGACAACACCCCCCGGATCTCCCGCATCCAGATCGACCTGCTCGTCAACGCCCTCGCCAACGACATGTCGCGGGTCGCCTCGCTCCAGTACATGCGCTCCGTCGGCCAGGCCCGCATGAACTGGCTCGGCGTCGAGGAAGGCCACCACAGCCTCTCCCACGAACCCGACGACAACGAGGATGCCGTCGAGAAGCTCAACAAGATCAACGAATGGTTCTGCGGAGAGCTCGCCTACCTCGTCGAGCGCCTCGCCGGGACGCCCGAGCCCGGCGGCGAGGGCAGCATGCTCGACCACACCACCGTGATCTGGCTCAACGAACTCGGCAAGGGCAACAGCCACACCCTCAACGACATTCCCTTCATCCTCGTCGGCGGCGAAAAGGCGACCGGCTTCCGTATGAACCGGCACCTCAAGATGCCCGAAAAGACCGCCCACAACCGCCTCTGGCTAGCCCTCGCCCATTCCATGGGCCACCACATCGAGAACTTCGGCACCGAGAAGTTCTGCGAAGGCGGTCCCATCGATCTCGGCTGAGGCCGGTCCGGCAGGACTTGAATACGGGGGCGCTCCGGCGTTTTCCCAGCCGGGCGGGTCAATCCCACCCGAGCGGGTCAGGCTTCGCGTCTCGTCGCCTCCTCCCGCTTCTTGAGATGGCGGGACTTCCAGATCTCGTAGACCATCGGCAGCACCGAGACGACTATGATCCCGACCACTACGAGTTCGAAGTTCTCCTTCACCACCGGGATGTTTCCGAAGAACCAGCCCGCCGGCACGATCAGCCCGACCCACAGGATCGCCCCTGTGACGTTGAAGAGCATGAAGCGCCGGTAGTTCATCGCGCCCGACCCGGCCACGAAGGGGGCGAAGGTGCGAACGATGGGGACGAAGCGGGCGAGAATGATCGTCTTGCCCCCGTATTTCTCGAAGAACTCGTTCGTCACGTCGAGGTGCTTCTGCTTCACAATTCGGGGAAAGCGGGTCGCGAGCTGCTCCCCCGCATACTTGCCGATCGAATAGTTCACCGAGTCGCCCAGGATCGCGGCGACGAGGATGATGCCCGAAGCGAGGCCGACCTGGAGACCGCTCGAGGGATCCGCCGCGAGGGCGCCGACGGCGAAGAGCAGCGAATCCCCCGGCAGGAACGGAGTCACCACCAGGCCCGTTTCGCAGAAGATGATCAAGAAGAGCATCCCGTAGACCCAGGGACCGTAGTCGCGGGTGAGCTGGTGGAGATGCTCCTGGAGATGGAGCGCGATGTCGAGGAGCTGCTTGATCCAATCCATTGGGGGCGGAGCCGCCGAAAGGCAGGAGGGGAGGGAAAGGTGGGGAAAGGAAAGGGGGAGGGGAG
>SLGN01000059.1 GCA_007123695.1 Verrucomicrobiales bacterium | reverse complement strand
GAATCCGCTACTGGTCGGTGTCGGGCGCGCGGGCGACGCAGCGCGAGATCGCGCCGCACGCCCTCGCCCACGACGGCCACCGCTGGCACGCCCGGGCCTGGTGCTTCGAGAACGGGGACTACCGGGACTTCGTCCTGAGCCGGATCGAGCGGGCCGACTGGCCCGGCGAGGCTTTCGAGCCGCCCGCCGCGGACGAGGACTGGAAGCGGATCGAGACCGTGGTGCTGCGCCCCCATTCGGGCCTCGACGCGGCGCAGCGGGCGGCGATCGAACGCGACTACGACATGAAGGGCGGAACGCTGGCCATCCGGGTGAGGGCGGCGATGCGCGAGTATCTGCTCGCCCACCTGCACGTGGCCGACGCGGCGGCGGACGGGCCGGCGCGGCCTCCGCATCTCGAGATCGCGTGAGGCCGGTCCGGTCCGCGCCGGGGCGCCCGCGTCATTCGGAAGCGGCGATCTCGACGGGCTCCGAACCCGGACCCGGCCGTCCCTGTCCTGCGGCTTCGGCTTGGAGGCCCGGCATTTCCGCGACGAGCCGCGCTTGGGACACGAGCGCATCGACTGCGGCGGACGGTCTCGCCGAGGAAAGCGGGGGCATCGGGGGGGCGGCGCTGCCGGGTTCCGTCGGCAACGACCACTGGAAGAGGCTGCCTCCCTGCTGATCGTAGGATTCGAATCCCTCGTAGTAGATGTCGAAGGGCCCGAAGCCCCGGTAGAAGGGCTCCCACGCGCTGATCCATTCCTCGTAGATCCGGTCGTGGAGGAACAAGGTGCGGAAGTCGAGCGCGGGCGGCACGGATGGGCCGGGCTGCGGATTCCCCGGACCGGGCAGCGGCGGACGTCCGTTGGGAATCCGCGGCGAGCGGGCGAGGGCGATGGTGTCGTAGTAGAAGGCGAAGGCCCCGTTGCGCGGCGCCGGTCCGCTGCCGAAGACGTTCCCGTGCTGCCCGAGGAAGGTCGCGGCGCCGTCGGCGCGGACGAGATGGACGGTGAATTCGTCGGTCTGCGGCGCCATCCAAGGCCGCGGCGCTCCACCGTAGGCGATGCCGTTGAGCCGCGTGCCCGCGGCGATGCGGTTGCTGCTGCGGCGGGGCAGGTAGAGGCGCACGCCTTCGAAGCCCTGGATCTGGCTCTGCGGATCGGCCACGAGGACGATGCCGACGTGATTTTCCGGATTCCGGCGCCCGACCCCCACCTGGGTGGCGCCGCCGGTGGCGACGGCGGGCGACACGTCGTTGACATGGCCGATCAGCGCCTTCCCGAGGAAGAGGCTGCCGTCGGCGGAGACGACGATTTCTCCCTCGCGGGTTCCGAGGCCGGCGAAGGGGGCGAGCCCTCCGCGGAAGTCGTCGCCGTGCCCGATCTTGGCGTAGGCCGCGTTGGTGAGGTTCGGCGCGGAGAGGGCGATGTCGCCTCCGGCGGAGACGTCGATGTCTCCGCGCATGGCGGCGCCGGAGAAGGAGCCGCCGTGCCCGATCTGGGCATAGGCGCTGCCTCCCGTGCCGCCGAGGAGGACGAGTCCGTCGAGCGCGGCCACGGACACGTCGCCCGAGAAATGCCCGCCGTTCGCGCTGTTGCCGCCGTGCCCGATCTGGGCGTAGGCGGCGAGGGCGGAGCCTCCGCGGACCTCGACCGACTGGGCGGCGATGCCGATCCGTCCGGCTGCGGAGCCGTTGCCGCCCCGTCCGCCGTGCCCGATCTGGGCGTAGGCGTTGGAGGCGCCTCCGGCCAGGGACAGGTCGGCGAGGGGCGAGAAGCGAAGATCGCCGGAAAGGTTCGCCTGGTAGCCGGTGCCGCCGTGGCCGATCTGGGCGTAGGCGTTGAGACCTCCGCCGCGCAGGCGCAATGCGAGCGCGGTCGGCGAAACGAGCTCGATGTCGCCCGAGAGGAGGGTGGCGGACACGCCGAATCCTCCGTGGCCGATCTGGGCGTAGCTGCCGTTGGCTGACCCGCCGAAGAGATCGGCGGAGCCGCTCCGCGCCCCGACGAGGATTCCGCCCGCGGCGCCCGCTCCGGCAGGGGGGCGGTAGCCGATCTGGGCCCACGAGTTGGCGGTCGTGTTGCTGCCGAGCAACTGGAGGGAGCCGCCCAGCACGGTGGTGTCCCCGTTGGCGGAGCCCGCCGAGACGCCGACGCTGCCGGTGGCGCTGCCGATCCGGACCGAGGCGCCGCCGTTGCCCCAGGAGTCGGCGTCGGCGATCACCTGCGCGATCTCGAGCGAGAGGGCGTCGATCGGCAGGAAGGACAGCGGCGCGATGTCCTCGACGAGCCCGGTGGAGCCGTCCCAGCCGGCGACGAGGTGGACGCCGCCGCTGCCCGCGTTCTGCAGGCTGAGGGGGACCGTGAGCGAGCCGCTGGCGAAGAGGTCGAGGTGGTGGGCGCTGTTGGCGAAGACCGCCGGGCCGTCGACGACGAGGTCGCCGCCGACGACCCCGATCTCGACGGAGCCGGCGTGGATCATGTTGCCGATGATCGACCCGAGGCGGAAGTCGGTCGCGCCGGTGTCGAGCTGGCCGGTGACGAGGGCGAGGCGCGAGTCGCCGACCACGCCGCCGAGCCCCCGGTGGG
>SLGN01000135.1 GCA_007123695.1 Verrucomicrobiales bacterium | reverse complement strand
CATCAACTGGTCGAAGCTGCCGTGGAGCCGCTTTCAGAAGATGGAGACCGCCGAGCTGAGCGAGGTCTTCGCCGGGATCCGGGAGGACCTCGCCGAGTTCTGCGGCAGCGTCGCCGCCATTGGCTACACCGGAGTAACCCTCGACGACGTGCCGCACCTCGCCCTGCACCCCGACCTGGAGGCGCCCGTGGCCGAGCGGGTCGAGACCTACCGCAGCGAGTTCCGGGAACTCTTCCGCATCGTCCGGGAGAAAGGGCTGCACGTCTATCTCACGATGGACATCCTGACACTGACTCCCGCTCTCGAGGCGAGGCTCGGGAACCGGGAGCGGCACCAGCGCGAGTTCCTCGCCGAGCTGCTCGACGGGTTTTTCACCGACTTCCCCGAAGTCGCGGGCGTGGTCCTGCGCATCGGCGAGAGCGACGGCCTCGACGTGAAGGAGGATTTCCGCAGCCGTCTCGTCCTCAAGAGCCCCGCGATGGTGAACCGCTGCCTCCGGGCCATCCTGCCGGTCTTCGAGCGCCACGGGCGCCGCTGCATCTTCCGCACCTGGACGGTGGGGGCGCATCGGGTCGGCGACCTCATCTGGCGCGAAGCCACCCTGGAGCGCACCATCGAGGGGATCTCGAGTCCGGCTCTGGTGCTTTCGATGAAATACGGCGAGTCGGACTTCTTCCGCTATCTGTCCCTGAACCGGAACTTCTTCGTCACCGATCTGCCCAAAATCGTGGAACTGCAGGCGCGGCGGGAATACGAGGGCTGCGGGGAGTTCCCCAGCTTCGTCGGTGGCGACTACGAGCAGCTCGCCATCGAGCTGCGCGAGGCCCCCAACGTGGTGGGGATCTCGGTCTGGTGCCAGACCGGCGGGTGGACGCCTTTCCGCCGTCTCGCCTTTCTGGAGCCCGCCGCCGTCTGGACCGAGATCAACACCTTTGTCACCCTGCGGCTCTTCAAGCACGGCGAGCTAGTCGAGGAGGCGGTCTCGCACCTCCCCGGCGCCGGAGACAAGGCGGCGCTCCTCGAGCTGCTGCGCCTCTCCGAGGAGGTGGTCACCGAACTCCTCTATCTGCCTGATTTCGCGAGGCAGCGCTTCTATTTCCGCCGCGTCCGCATCCCTCCGCTTCTCGGGGTCTACTGGCACCACATCTTCGTCGCCCCGGGGATCAAGCGCATGCTGGAGCACCTCGTCGAGGACGGCGAGGCGGCGATCCGCAGCGCCCATGCCGCGATGGCGAAGCTTCGGCGAATGCGTGGGCTCGCCCTGGAGTGCGGTCTCCCCGAAGAGGACATCGAATTCATGGAATACACGCTCGGGCTCGTCGCCTTGGCGAGGGAGTATTTTTTCCGTCCCGACTGCCCCGATGTCCGCAAGCGACTGGAAAAGGCGAAGAGGCGCTACAAGCGGCGCTATCCCCGCGGCACGCGCTACCGCTACTCGGTGAAATACGACTTCAAGCCCTTCAAGCTCGGCAAGCGCTCCATGGGGCTTTTGTTCAAATATCTGGTCCGGCGGACGCCCGACTACCGCTTCATCGACAAGATCCTCGGACTGCGGCTGCTCTCCTTCGTCTACTTCGCGCTGAAACGCACCCGCCCGAAGATCGTCCCCAAGATCGCCCGCAAGAGCGCCATGGGGCTCGATGCCGTCTTCAAGTGAGGCGAAGGTGGAAAGACAAAAAAAGGCCCCCGCTGCCGGGAGCCTTTCTTCGGAGGGTGAGACGGTCGGCGCCGTTCGCCGGTCTCAGTAGTCCAGAGCGACGCTGCCCGCCGAATCGGGGACGAGGCGCTCGTTGGCCGAGGCGAGTTCGGAGCCGACGCGTTCCAGCCACTGGGTGGCCTGCACCTCGGCGAAGCGAGGGAGCGAGGCGGGATCGTTGAGCGCTTCGGGCAGGTCGAGGTCGGCGTTGTCGAGCGCGGTGCGGAATTCCTCGGAAACGGCGGGAACGGTGATCACGCTGGCGCCGAGGTAGCGGAGCGCCTTTTCCGCCGGGCTCGCCTTCCACTTCACGTCGTTGCGGCCGTCCGAAGGCATGTGCGCGACGACGTAGTCGGCTTGGTCGGAAAAGAGCTCGGCGATGTCGCAGATCTCCTCGTTGCAGCGCTCGGTCCGGGTGTTGGGAACGACGACGGTCATCTCGGCGTCGATCTCGGCGAGGAGGTTCTCAAGGTCCTCCGCCTCGCAGAAATCGGCCCAGTTCCGGGCCGCGCCGGTGTGGACATCGAGGACGACGGCGTCGTGGCGGTCGATCGCGGCGATGAGCTGCGAAAGGTCGAACTGATCCTCCAAGTCCCAGAAATCGCCGGGGAAGGTATCGGTCATGTCCATCTCGTTGGAAGTCACGAGGAGGTGCTTGACCTCCTCGGTCTTCAGATGGTGGGAAATGGCCCGGGCAAGGCTGGAGTTGCCGGAGCGCTCAAGGTCGTTGACGACTACGATCAATTTTTTCATGGCACATCTGACTCTGCACTCTCACTATAAAATTTATGGAAATTACCGCAAGCTAAAAATTCACAATTTCTGTAATTTTTTGGATCAGGTTGTTTTCCGCTGAAGTGCGAGCTTGGTTTCGT
>SLGN01000225.1 GCA_007123695.1 Verrucomicrobiales bacterium | reverse complement strand
GCGCGAGCCGCCACGGCGGGCGCTGGCTGGTGGCCGGTCGCCTGCCGGCGGGCCATGCCGGCGACGCGGTGCTGCGCTCGGAGGGGAGCGAGCCGCTGCGCATCCCGACCGCCGGCGCCGGGGCCAAGACAGTCGAGTGGGGGCTCGCGCGGCGGGTCTGGGCGCAAGGCCGGCTCGCCGAGCTGGAGGCGGGCGGCGACGTCGGGGCGATCGTCGATTGCGCCCGGGCCGCACGCCTCGTCAGCGAGCACACCTCTCTCATCGTGCTGGAGCTCTTCCGCGACCATCTTCGCTACCGCATCCCGCCGCCCGAGCCGGACCAGCTCGCCCGCTACGAGGCGGAACTGCCGCAGCAGGAGGCGCCGGGGCTCGGGCGCGTGCGAGGCGACTGGCGGCGAAAGGGGGCTTGGCATCGCACCGAATTCCCCTGGGTGGACGGGGAACTCGTGGAGGAGGTCTCCGCCGTGGCCGTCTGGGTGAAGGCTTCGCGGACCGCCTTCCCCGAGGACAAGCTGAACCGCGAGGCGGTGGAGCGCCTCGAGGAGTGGCGGCCGGCGGCGGAGGGGGTGATCGCCGTGAAGGAGGCGCTGTCGAGCCAAGCCGAGTACGAACGCTGGCGCGAAAGCTTGGACAGCGCGCTCGGCTGGCTGCGGAACATCCGGCGGGCCTCGACGGTGCCGGAGGAGGGCGAGCCGCTGCACGTCTCGGTGCGGGGCCTCGTCCAGGAGCGCGGCATCCGGAGCGCGGCGGCGCCGTTGATGCTGGAGGAGGCGGTCCGCCTCGCAGGCGGCCCGCGCCGGCCCTACGCCGACCTCTCCCGCGTCTACCTCTACCGCGACGGTGCGAGGGTCGGCTACAATCTCGAAAGCGAGCGCTACCGGCCGGTGTCCCTTCGCTGGGGGGACATGGTCGTCGTGGAGGTGCCTGCGGCGCGATCTTGGTGCTCGGAGCCCTTTTCAGCGCCGGCTGATCCTTTCGCCGACGGCTTCGCCGGGGGGGGGCGAAACGCGGAGCCGGTCTTCGAAGCTCCCGGCTCGCGCCGCCACTTCGGCCCCGGGCCCGCTTCAGCGCCCGAGCCCGGCCAACCGACCCGGGCAGCGCCGCCGCCGCTCGCGGTCCGCTTCAGCGCCGTGGATCCCGGCAACCTGACCGCCGGGGCCGACGCCGCGCTGCTGGACGGTCTCCGCGAGAGCGAGGCGCTCGCGGACGCCTACCTCGCGCTCGCCCGCGGCCCTTTCCGCGAAGACCCGCCCTCGCCCGCGACCCTGATCGGGATCGCGCGCCTGCTCTTCGAGCGGGGCGAGCCGGACCTCGGCGAGCGCGCCCTCTCCAACTGGCTCGAATGGCTGCCGGACAAGATCGAGGCCACCCGCGCCTTCGCCGCCTGGCTGGCCGAGTGCGGCGCCGCCGAGCGGGCCGGGGAAGTCCTCGCAGAGCTGCTCTCGGTCACGACAGACCATGCCACGCGGGCCCTGCTCCACTACGAACTGGCTTTGCTCTCCGGCGGTGCAGACCGCTACCGCGCCGCGATCGACGAGGAGATCGCCAACCCCCGGCCCGACGCTCTCTCAAGCATCGCCTTGAGCGACTACTTCGCCGCCGGAGGCGATGCGGCGGGGCTTCTCTCGGGCTTCGATCCCAGCCCCATGCCCTCCGACCTGCGGATGGTGGCCATCAGCAGCGGCGAGGAGATCGATTTCCTCGTCCAGGAGCCGGGGAGCGAAGAGTTCTCGAGAAGTAGCGGGCATGGCGGGCGCACCGTGCTCGGCGTGGGCATCCACGAATACCAAATGCGCCGCGGCCTGCCGGGCCTCTACCGCCTGAAGTGCCGACGTTGGAACGTCGCAGCCGGGGCGGACGGCGAGGAAGCGGCGACCGGCCCAATCACGTTGCGGATCACGGTCCACACCCGATGGGGCGGCGACGCCCAGAAGACGCAGACCCGGACGCTGCTGCTCACCGACGAAGAGATCGCCCTCGACGCGGTCGATTTCGGCTGGGCCGAATGAGCCGCGACCGCCCGACCCTGTTTGTTCCCCGAACTGACCCTGTTGACCCGCCCGCCTCACCCTGTTTGGTCGCCCGCCAAACCCTGTCGAGTCGCTTCACGAACGCGGCCTTGCCACGGCTCGGGGCGCGGAGGGAAAACAAACCGGCTCGTCCTCGAGGGGTGAGCCCCGGCTCATCGGCAGTCACAGGTCCGCGCCGTCCCGAGCCTCCCCCGGTTCGGCATCGCCGCGCCTCCGCGCCATCGCCCCCTCCCACGCCAGGATCGCCCGCTTCCTCCCGACCCCCCACCGGTATCCCGAGACCGCGCCAGTCTCGCGGATGACGCGGTGGCAAGGGATCAGCACCGCCACTGGATTCGCCCCCACCGCCGCGCCCACCGCCCTCGCCGCGCCCGGTCGCCCGATCGCCTTGGCGAGCCGCCCGTAGGACGAGAGCGCCCCCGGCGGGATCGCGAGGAGCGCCCGCCACACCCGCACCTGAAAGGCCGAGCCCCGCACCCAGGCGCGGAGGACGCCCGGCGAGGCGGGCCTGCGGAACAGCGAGGCGAGACGCCGCGCGGCGAGCCCGTCGTCGCGGATCCAGACGGCGCCGGGCCATTGCGACTCGATCCCGCCGGGGACCGCATCGCCCTCGAGGAACGAGAGCAGGCACAGCCCGCGCTCCGTCTCGCCCACCGCGGCGGTCCCGAAAGGCGACGCGGCAACGCCCCACCGCACCGTCAGGCCCGCCCCGCCCGACTGGATCTCGCCCGGCGACGCCGCCTCCAGCGAGACGCAGAGATCGTGGAGACGCCCCGGGCCTGACAAGCCCACATCCACAGCGGTCTCCAGCACCTTCCCGCCCCCGGCGAGACGCTCCCGGGCGTCCGCGAGGGTGAGGCATTGCACGAAATCCTTCGGCGTCACCCCGGTCCAGCGGACGAATTCCCGGTGGAACTGCGACTCCCCCAGCCCCGCCGCCGCCGCCATTTCGGCGAGGCTCGGCTGCGACCTCGCATGCGCGTCGAGCCAGCGCACGACGCGCTCCATCCGGGCGTAGGAGTTCATGCCATCGACTGTAGGCGGCCACCGGCGGCGAACCACCCGATTCTTGCAGCGATCCACCCTCCACCCAGTGCCTTACCTTTTTGAGGCGTCCGCTCGAGGGCGCAGAGGCAAGCGGAGGCGGGCCGAACTCACCTCCTCGGCACGGCGCTCCGGGCGATGGCGGCGACGGCGTCCCGCTTCTCCAACACACGCGAGCTAAAGCCCGGTGGAATCACTTTGGCGTGGCGACCGCATCCTTCCCCTCAAAGCAGTGCGGACGCAAGCCGACGTGCGGGAATTCCCCGGCGCGGTGCTCAATGCGTCGGTGCGGCGACGGTGTTGTCCATGATCTCGCGGCGTCGCGTCTCGACGATGCGGGCGGCGATCTCCAGCACGGTCTCCTCGAGGATGAGGCGCAGGTGGCTGCCGGCCCGGTAGTCGGCCGGGGCGATGTGCTTGATCCGCCCCGCCACCCCCGAGAGCTGGTAGGCCTTGCGGAAGCTGGTGCGGGTCTTGTCCTCGGGGTTGTAGACGGCGATGCTGTGGCCGCCAAAACGCTTCATCACCGTGAAGCAAGGCACGTCGGTGGGGCCGTCGCCGAGGTAGATCATGTTGGGGAAGGGAATGGGGCGCAGGTGGTCGGGCATGTGGTCGTTGACGTCCTCGGCCGGGTCGAGCATCCCTTTGTTGATGCGGAAGAGGTATTGCGTCTTGGCTGTGTGCGAGATGACGCGCCGGGGAAAGGAGATCCGCCCGGCGGCGCTCTCGGCGAACTCGCAGCCGAAGATTTCGCGGAAATGGGGTCGCAGCCGGCTGCCCACGATCAGCGCCTTGATCCCGCTCGAGACGATGTAGTGCTCGATCTTGACCCCCATGGCGCGCTGCTCGTCGCTGAGGATCCCGTCGAGTTCCTCGAACATCTCGGGCAGACCGGGATAGAACTGGAGGCCCTTGCCGAGTTCCTCGAGATCGGCGTTGCTGGGGCCGTCCATCTCGAGGTAGTCGATCATGGCCTTGAGGTAGGCGAGCTCGCTCTCGAAGCCCTGCTCGTCGACGAGCGCCCGGCAGCGCTTCCAGAACTCGGCGGGGTTGATCCCGAATTTGGGAAAGAGCACCTCGTCCTGCATGTAGGTGGGGCTGAGGGTCTGATCGTAGTCGTAGACGATCCCGATGATGTTCTGGGGTGCGGCCATGGAGGCGCAATATAGCCCAGATCCTCGGCGCCGGAACCACGAAGCGGGCTCCGGCTTCCGGCGCCCAACCCGCCCCGCTGGATCAGCGCGGCGGCAATTCCTGCTCGATGGCCTGAAGGGCTGGCTCGAGCTCGGGATGCCGCCAGGTGTGGCCGAAGGCTGCCATGACGAGCGGCTCGGCCCGCTGGCTGGCCAGGAAAAGCTCGCCCATGCCGCCGGGGAGGCGGCGCAGGACCGGCCCGGGCGCGGGCAGCAGGGCGGGTCGCCGCAGCACCCGCGCGTAGGCGGCGGTGAAGTCGCGGTTCCGCACAGGGTGGGGCGCGACGGCGTTGACGGGACCGCGGACGGCTTCGTTGCCGACGCATTCCGCGAGGATCGCGGCGAGGTCCGCGAGGTGGATCCAAGGCATCCACTGCCGACCCGTGGCGAGCGGGCCGCCGAGACCGAGTCGGAAAAGGGGGCGCACCCGGCCGAGCAATCCGCCCCGCCCGAGGACGAGCCCGATGCGGGGGGCCACGACCCGCACCCCGAGCTCCGCGGCAGGGGCGGCGGCGGCTTCCCAATCGCGACAGACGGCGGCGAGGAAGCCGAAGCCCGGATCGGAGTGTTCGTCGAGGGACTCGTCGCCCCGGTCGCCGTAGTAGCCGGTCGCCGAGGCGGAGACGAAGACACGGGGCCGCTCCTCCTCGGGCAGCTGCTCCATCGACTCGACGAGGCGGGTGGCGAGGCCGACGCGGCTCGTGCGGATGAGTTCCTTGCGCCGCCGCGTCCACAGCGCCGCGATGGGTTCGCCGGCCAGATTCACCAGGGCGTCGAGCCCGCCGAGATCGACCGGGCCATCTCCGGCGAGCGGGCGGGTCTCTTCGGCTCCCGGCACCGCTGCGCCCTCGCGGCGGGAGAAGGCGGTCACGGTCCAGCCGCGGCGCCGGCACTCTTCCCCGAGGGCCGCGCCCACGAAGCCGCTCGCCCCGGTGATGCCGACATGCATGGCTGCAACCTAGACCTTCGCGGAAGGAAGGAAAGGCAACTTTCCGCCGGATCGGGGCGCAGGCGGTTTCAGGATTTTCAAGAGGCTACCCCGTCCCGAATCAACCCGGCAGAGTTTCAAGAAGGAATTCCCGCGAGCTCAGAATCTCCTCGCGCGAAAGGCGCGGGCTCGGCTCGAAGACGAGGGTGTGGTGGGGACGGACGTGGCGGGCCACCATGTCGAAATCAACCGAGCCGGTTCCGGGCGGATGGTGGTCGCGGCCCTCGGCGTTCACGTCGTGCAGGTGGAAGCCGACGAGCCGGCCCGCCCTCGCCGCGAGGTGCTCCTCGTGGTGGAGGAATCCGCCCATCTCCTTGATCCGCGCATGGCCGGTGTCGTGCCAGTAGCCGACGGGCTCCTCGTCTTCGAAGTTCCCGAAAAAGTCGTCGAAGCCCTCGTCGAGGGGCAGCTCGAGGACGCCTTCGCGGTTTTCCACCCCGAGCACGAGACCGCGCTCGACTACGGCAGGCAGGAGCGCGATGTAGGAGACGACGACGTCCTCGATGGCCCGCACGGCCTTTTTCCGCAGGCGCGCCATGGCCCGCTCCCGAATTTTCTCGGACGGCGGGGCATCGCTCTCGAGCACGGCCTCGGGCGACCGGAACAGGAAACTCACGCTGCCGGAGTGCATGACGACGTCCCGGGCCTGCACCCGCGAAGCGAACTCGAGAGTGCGCTGGGAATGCACCAGCCAGAGGGCCCGCTCGGTCTTGGTGCGGGCCGAGGGCTGGAACAGGTTCGGCGCCGGCTGGTTCATCGAGGGCGGCAGGGGGCAGAAGTTGTGCACCGACGAGATTTCGACGACGCCCTCGTCGACCGCGCGCAGGATCCCCGGCACGAGGTCGAGCCGGATTCCGTGGCTCAGCTCGGCACGCCGGAAGCCGAGCTCGCGCATCTCGCAGAGCATGGCATAGCCGTCGTCGTGCCGGTGCGAGCACCAGCAGGTCGAGAGCGAGAGTCGGCTAGCGAGATCGGCCATTGGCGGCTCAATCTGCGGCGACCCGGACGAGCACGCAAGCGCGACCCGGCCGATCCGGGGCATTTCTTGGGCTTTTTGCCCATCGCGGGCGAGTTGGCCGCCTTGGTTGGACAGGGGCTTCGTCAGGCTTCCTTCGTTCCGAGGGCCATGAGCGTTTGGAAATGGGGAGGCTCGCTCTCGCGGTCGACCACCGAGGTCTCGAGGCGGGAGAATCCGGCGTCGCGGAGAAACCGGGTCAGCTCCAGCTCGGAGAAGCCCAGCCAGATGTCGGCGTAGAGTTCCCGGGCCTCTTCGAAGCCGTGCTTGAGCAGGTCGAGCACGACGACCCGTCCGCCCGGCTTGAGGATGCGGTGCGCCGCAGCGATGGCCACGGCGGGGTGCTCGGCGTGGTGGAGCGACTGGCTGAAGACGGCGAGATCGACGGAGGCGTCGTCTACGGGGGGCGACTCGATCCCGCCGAAACGGTATTCCAGATTGTCGAATCCGTTCTCCCTCGCCACCGCCGCGCCGTATTCGACCATCTTCTCTGAGTTGTCGACGGCGATGACCTTTTCGGCCCGCTGCGCGAGAAGCTGGGAGAAGGTGCCCTCGCCCGCACCGAGGTCGGCGATGACCATCGGCGGCATCAGCTTCAGCAGCGTCTCGGCAAGCGCCTTCCACGACCGCCCGGGGCAGTAGGTGCGCCCGAATTTGCCGGCGAGGGCGTCGAAGTAGGCCCGCGCCTTGTCGCGCCGTTTCGCCAGGATCAACCCCAGCGCCGCCGCGTCGTCGGGCGCCTCGGGCACCTCGGCCAGGGCGAGCTCGAGGGCCGCGACGATGCGGGGGTCGGGAGGCTCCGCCTCGTGGCCGAAGGCGTAGATGATGTTTTTGCCGGCGCGGCGGTCCGTGACCAGCTTGCCGAGACGCAACTGCGAGAGCTGCGAGGAAATCCGCGACTGTCCCATGCCGAGCACCTCTTGCAGTTCGACGACGGAGAGCTCTTCGCGCCGGAGCAGGCCGAGGATGCGCAAACGCGTCGGATCGGCGATGAGCCGCAACGATTTCAGGATTGACGCCATGAATTGGGAGATTAGAGTATCAATCAATCAAGATTTGTAAATACAACATGGCAAACTCCTACATTTTCTCGTCCGAGTCCGTTACCGAAGGGCACCCCGACAAGGTGTGCGACACCATCTCCGACTCCATCGTCGATGCCTGTCTCGGGCAGGATGCCGCTTCGCGCGTCGCCTGCGAGACCATGGTGAAGGACAACCTCGTGGTGCTCGGGGGCGAGATCACCACCGCCGCCAAGTTCGACTACCGCGAGATCGTGAAGGCCGCCATCGAGGAGATCGGCTACGTCAACGACGACTGCAAGTTCAACGCCGCGAACTTCTTCTTCGTCAACGCCCTCGGCCAGCAGTCGCCCGACATCGCCCAAGGCGTCGATGCCGCTGCCGCCGATGGCAAGGAGACCGCCGAGCAGGGTGCCGGCGACCAGGGGATCATGTTCGGCTACGCCGTCAACGAGACGCCCTCGCTGATGCCCGCGCCCATCCTCTACTCGCACCAGCTCGGCCAGGCCATCACCGAGCTGCGCAAGAGCGGCAAGCACACCTGGCTGCGTCCCGATTCCAAGACCCAGGTCTCGATGGAATACGTCGACGGCAAGCCCACCCGCGTCACCGCCGTGGTCGTCTCGACCCAGCACGCCGCCGGCATCACCACCGCCGAGATCCGCGAGATCCTCAAAAAGGAGCTGATCCAGGCCGTCATCCCCGGCGAATTCCTCACCGAGGACACCGAATACCACATCAACCCCACCGGCCTCTTCATCATCGGCGGTCCCGAGGGCGACTGCGGGCTCACCGGGCGCAAGATCATCGTCGATACCTACGGCGGCGCGGGCCGCCACGGCGGCGGCGCCTTCTCCGGCAAGGATCCGAGCAAGGTCGACCGCTCCGCCGCCTACATGTGCCGCTACGTCGCCAAGAACGTCGTCGCCGCCGGCCTCGCCGACCGCTGCGAGCTGCAGCTCGCCTACGCCATCGGCTATCCCCAGCCCGTCAGCGTCCACGTCGACACCTTCGGCACCAGCAAAGTGGACGAAGCCAAGATCGTGAAGGCCGTCAAGGAACTCTTCTCCTTCAAGCCCGCCGACTTCATCCGCGATCTGAACCTGCTTCGCCCCATCTACCGCAAGACGACGAACTACGGCCACTTCGGCCGCGAAGACGACCTCGACTCCCTGACCTGGGAGCGCACCGACAAGGCAGAGGCGCTTCGCTCCGCGTGTCTGTGAGTTTACCAGAGTTCAGTTTTCAGTTTTCAGCACGAGCAGATGGCGTTGCAGACCTTTGAGGACCTTGAAGTTTGGAAAAGAGGCTGTCGGCTTGCCGTTGAAGTTTGTGTTGAGTTTGACGAATGCAAGAACTTCACCTTGAAAGACCAGGCGCAGCGTTCTGCGATCTCGATTCCGTCGAACATTGCGGAAGGGTCGGAAAGGGGCAGCGATGCTGAATTCATCCCTTTCCTCCGTTATTCCAAGGGATCCTGTGCTGAACTCAGAACGCAACTCTATATAGCCCGAAAGGTTTCCCAGAAGCTCAATCGCCCCAGCCTGGACATCCCGGACGAACTCATCACCGAAACCCGCGAGATTGCCGCCATGCTTCAAGGCCTCGTCAAATCTATCGAAAAAGGCAGGAATGCCGCGTCTCCGCATCCCACTGAAAACTGAACACTGAAACCTCCTAAACTTTATGAAAACAGCAATCAAAGAAGACTACAAAGTCGCCGACATCTCCCTCGCCGACTACGGCCGCCGCGAGATCGAAGTCGCGCAGGAAGAGATGCCCGGCCTGATGGCCACGCGGGCCAAGTACGCGACCGAGAAGCCGCTCCAGGGCGTCCGCATCATGGGCTCGCTGCACATGACGATCCAGACCGCCGTCCTCATCGAGACCCTCGTGGAGCTCGGCGCCGACGTGCGCTGGTGCTCGTGCAACATCTTCTCCACCCAGGACCACGCCGCCGCCGCCATCGCCGCCGCCGGCATCCCCGTCTTCGCATGGAAGGGCGAGACCCTCGAGGAATACTGGGACTGCACCGAAGCCGCCCTGACCTGGCCCGACGGCAAGGGGCCCCAGCTCATCGTCGACGACGGCGGCGACGCCACCCTGCTCATCCACAAGGGCGCCGAGCTGGAGGAGGGAGACCGCTCCTTCGTCGACAGCCCGAGCGAGAGCGAGGAGGAGGAGATCATCAAGAACCTGCTGCGCCGCATCAACGGACAGGATCCCATCAAGTTCACCAACTACCTCAAGGATTGGAAGGGCGTCTCCGAGGAGACCACCACCGGCGTGCACCGCCTCTACCAGATGTCGCAGGCCGGAAAGCTCCGCGTGCCCGCGATCAACGTGAACGACTCCGTCACCAAGTCGAAGTTCGACAACCTCTACGGCTGCCGCGAGTCGCTCGTCGACGGCATCAAGCGCGCCACCGACGTGATGATCGCCGGAAAGGTCGCCGTCGTCTGCGGCTACGGCGACGTCGGCAAGGGCTGCGCCCAGACCCTGCGCGGCTTCGGCGCCCAGGTGATCGTGACCGAGATCGACCCCATTTGCGCCCTCCAGGCCGCGATGGAAGGCTACCGCGTCCTCACCATCGAGGACACCCTCGGCTGGGCCGACATCTACGTCACCACCACCGGCAACAAGGACATCATCCGCCTCGAGCACCTTCTCGCGATGAAGGACCAGGCCATCGTCTGCAACATCGGTCACTTCGACAACGAGATC
>SLGN01000007.1 GCA_007123695.1 Verrucomicrobiales bacterium | reverse complement strand
TGGCGAGCCGCGGCATCCAGGTGGACCTTTTCGAAAAGCAGGACCGCCTCGGCGGGCGCACCGGCTCTCTGGAGCAAGGCGGCTACCGCTTCGACATCGGGCCGACTTTCCTGATGATGAAGTCGCTGCTCGACCGGATCTTCCTCGAGGCGGGGATGGACTCGGCCGACTACCTCGATTTCGTGCGGCTCGATCCAATGTACGAGCTGCGCTACGACGACGAGATCTTCCGCGCCCGCAGCAACCCGGAGGACACGAAACAGGAAATCGAGCGCCTTTTCCCGGGCCGCTCCGGGGCCATGGACGTCTTCCTGAAAAAGGAGAAGGCCCGCTTCAAGAACCTTCTGCCCGCCTTCCAGCGCGACTTCTCCGACCCGGTCAAATCGCTGCGGCCCGACCTGCTGCCGGCCCTGCCGCACCTCTCCCTCGGCACGACCGTCTTCGACAACTTGAAGCGCTACTTCGGCGACGACAAGCTGGCGCTGCTCTTTTCCTTCCAGAGCAAGTATCTGGGGATGTCGGCGTGGGAGTGCCCGGGCGCCTTCGCGATGCTCTCCTACATGGAGCACGAGCACGGCATCTTCCACACCACGGGCGGCCTGGCCGAGATCCCCGTGGCGATGGGCCGTGCGGCCGAGGAATGCGGGGCCCGCCTCCACACCGGCACGGCGGTGAAGCAGCTCATCCTCGACGGCCGCCGCGTCGCCGGGGTCGAGCTGGAGAACGGCGAGCGGGTCTACGCGGACAGCGTCGTGATCAACGCCGACTTCGGCCACGCCATGACCCACCTCGTCCCCGACGGGGCCCTCAAGAAGTACACCAAGGAGAAGCTCGACAGCATGAAGTTCAGCTGCTCGACCTTCATGATGCACCTCGGCGTGGACACCCTCTACGACCTGCCGCACCATAGCATCGTCTTCGCCCGCGACTACAAGCGCAACATCGACGAGATCTTCAAGCTCAACCGCAGCAGCGACGACATTTCCTTTTACGTGCGCAACGCCAGCATCACCGACCCCACCCTCGCGCCCGAGGGCAAGTCGAGCCTCTACATCCTCGTCCCGACCCCGAATCTCGAGGCGGGGATCGACTGGGACGAAATGCGGGGCCGCTACCGCGAGCACGTTTTCAACGCCTTCTCCGAGCGGCTCGGCATCGACGACCTGGAGAGCCGCATCGAGGTCGAGAAGATCTTCACCCCCCTGACCTGGAACGAGGAGCTCGACATCCACAAGGGCGCGACCTTCAACCTCTCGCATTGCCTCAGCCAGATGGCCTTCCTGCGTCCGCGGAACCGTTTCGAGGAGTTCTCGAACTGCTACCTCGTCGGCGGGGGCACCCATCCCGGCAGCGGTCTGCCGACCATTTTCGAGTCCGCCCGGATTGCGTCGAATCTGATCTCGGATACCTTCGGTCTCTCCTATCTCAAGACCGAAATCACCGCATGACCAAAGCCCCATCTTCCCGCCAAAAGCGCGTCGTCGTCGTCGGCGCCGGCCTCGGCGGGCTCGCCGCCGCTGCTTCCCTGAGGGCCGAGGGCTTCGAGGTCCGCGTCGTCGAAAAGAACGACAAGATCGGGGGCAAGCTGAACTACCGCGAGATCGACGGCTACGGCTTCGACCTCGGTCCCTCCATCTTCACCCTGCCGCAGTTCTTCGAGAGCATCTGGACGCGGGCGGGTCGCCGCATGGAGGACTACGTGGGCCTGGAGAAGGTGTCCCCGCACTGGCGCAATTTCTTCGAAGACGGCCTCGTTCTCGACCTCTACGAGGAGCCCGGCCGCATGAAGTCCGAGCTTGCCAAACTGCCGGGCGATCCCGAGAAGCTCTGGCGGCAGTTCGAGGCCTTTCTCGCCTACGGTCGCGAGCAGTACCAGCTCGTCGACGAAGGCTACTTCCGCGAGGGACTCGACAACCTCTGGGAAATGCTGCGCTACTACGGCTGGCGGCTCATCTTCAAGATGGACCACCGCAACTCGATGGCGCAGTCCATTGCGAAGCATTTCGAGGAAGAGCACCTGCGCCGGATCTTCGAGTATTTCATCAAGTACGTCGGCTCCTCCGCCCTGGACGCGCCGGGCTACATGAACCTGATGCCGCTGATCCAGTTCGACTACGGCCTCTGGTATGTGAAGGGCGGCATGTACAACCTCGCCCGCGGCCTCGGCCGGCTCCTCGACGACCTCGGCGTGCCGGTGTCGCTGGACAGCGAGGTCGCCTCGATCGACCGCAACGGCAAGCGGGTCGCCGGGATCACCCTCGCGAGCGGAGAAAAGATCGAGGCCGACTACGTCGTCTGCAACATGGAGGTGATCCCCGCCTACCGCCGCCTCCTGTCCGAACCGCCCGAGTTTTTGCAGAAGCTGCGGAAGTTCAGGCCGGCCTGCTCGGGAATCGTGCTCCACCTCGGCACCGACCGCGTCTACGAGCAGCTCGCCCACCACAACTTCTTCTACTCGCGGAACCAGCACAAGCACTTCGACACCGTCTTCCAACAGGGCAAGCTGCCCGAGGACCCCACCATCTACCTCGTCGCCCCCACCCGCACCGACCCGACCAAGGCGCCCCCGGGCCACGACAACCTCAAGATCCTGCCCCACATCCCGCCGATCGACCCCGAGAACCCCTTCACCCACGACGACTACGTCGCCCTGAAGGAGCGCGTCGTCGACAAGCTCGAGCGCATGGGCCTGACCGACCTGCGCAAGCACACCGTGGTCGAGGACCTCCTCACGCCCGTCGACATCGAGCGGATGTACCATTCGAACCGAGGCTCCATCTACGGGGTCGTCAGCGACTGGAAGGTCAACCAGGCCTTCAAGATGCCGAAGCAGTCGTCGAAGTACCGCAACCTCTTCTTCACCGGCGGCAGCGTGAACCCCGGCGGGGGCATGCCGATGGCGGTGCTCTCGGGCCAGAAGGTCTGCGACCGCATTCTCAAGGAGGAGGCTCGCTCGGCCTGACCCGTCTCCCCTCCGGCGGCGTAACGGGGACATCCATGGACCTTTTCCTCTGGAGCTTCCTCGCGACGACATTCGTCCTCTGGCTCGCCGGATGGCTGGTCTTTCTGCGTTTCCGCACCGTGCCGTCCCCGGGCGACGCGCCCACGCCCGAGCTGCGAATCTCGGTGGTAATCCCGGCGCGCAACGAAGAGGACAACCTCGCCCGCCTGCTCCCCTCGCTCCAGGCCTCCCTGTATTCGCCGCACGAGATCCTCGTGGTCGACGACCACTCGACCGACCGCACCGCCGAGGTCGCGCGCGGGCACAAGGCCATCGTCCTCCCCGGCGCGAACCTGCCGGAGGGCTGGTATGGAAAGCCCTGGGCCTGCCAGCAGGGGTCCGAGGCCGCCACGGGCGACTGGCTCCTCTTTCTAGACGCCGACCTCGTCGCCGAGCCGGAGGGCCTCGGGCACCTCGCCGCCCTCGCCGCGGCCGAGCCGGACGCGGTCCATTCCGTCTGCCCCTACCACCGCATCGAACGGCCCTACGAGGAACTCTCGGCCTTCTTCAACGCCATCATGGTGCTCGGCACCAACGCTTTCACCGCGAAGGGCCGGAACGTCCGCGAGACGGGGCTCTTCGGCCAGGCCATGCTGCTTTCCAAGGCAGGCTACGCCGCCGTCGGGGGCCATCGGCGGGTTCGCGCGCAGGTGCTGGAAAACTTCCACCTCGCCCGCCACTTCCGCGAGGCCGGAATCGCCTGCCGCTGCTACCTGGGAAAAGGCACGCTCTCCATGCGCATGTTTCCCGGAGGCCTCGGCGAACTCGTGGCGGGCTGGAGCAAGGGCTTCGTGTCCGGGGCGGGCAACACCCCCCGCGCCGCCCTGGCCGGAGTCTCGGCTTGGCTCTCCGCGCTGATCATGGCGACGATCGCCCTCAGCTTTCTCCCCTTCGCCGACTTCTGGCAACGGCTCCTCGTCGGCAAGCTCTACCTCCTCGGCGCAGTCCAGTGCCTCCATGTCTTCCGCCATGTCGGTCGCTATTCGTGGCTCAATGCAGCCCTGTTCCCGGTCGCCCTGGCCTTCTACCAGATCGTCTTTTTCCGCGCCTTGCGGCGTCGCAGGGCCGGTGGCACGGTCGCATGGAAAGGTCGCGATGTGGCTTGATCTCCCCAACCTCTGGATCGTGACGCTGAACCTGGTCGCGGTGCCGGCGATCCACCTCGGCGTCTCGTGGTGCTACACGAAGATGGACCGGGCCCGCTTCGACCCCGCCGCGGCGCTCTTCCGCGAACGCCCCTGGGAGGCCGGGGGCGAGGTCTACCAGCGCCTCTTCCGCATCCGCGGGTGGAAGCATCTCCTGCCCGACGCCGCTCCCTGGTTCGACGGCTTCGCCAAGGGTCGGCTCGCCGACAAGGATCCCGTCTACCTCCGCGCCTTCATCGCCGAGACCTGCCGCGGCGAGGCCGCGCACTACGCCCAGGTCCCCGCCTTGCTCCTGACTCTCGCGTGGAACCCCTGGCCGGTCGCGGCGGCGGCGATGGTCGCCTATGCCCTGCTCTCGAACCTGCCCTGCATCGTGCTGCAGCGCTTCACCCGGGCGCGCCTGCGGCGCTTTCTCGCCGAGGTCGAGGGGCGGTAGGAAACGGTGCCTACTCCGCCGCCGCCGCGACGAGCTGCGAGGCGAGGTCGCGCGGGTGGGGGGCGGCGGCCCGCGACGGCAGGGTCGTGAGGACGACGCAGACGGTCCCGGCGCCGGGGTCGGCCCAGCAGCGGGTGCCGGTGGATCCGGTGTGGCCGAAGGTGGCGTCTCCGCAGCCGGGGCCGCCGAGTTCGGGCCCGAGATCGAAACCGAGCCCGCGCCGGCGCAGGCCTTCGGGGTTGTGATTGGCCACCATCAGCCGGGCAGTCTCGGGCCGGAGGGCGCGTCCGTCGGCCCGGAGGAAGGATTCGAGGAAACGGCCCACGTCGGCGGCGGTGCCATGGGCGGCGCCCCAGGGCGCGGCGAGTTCGCGCCAGTAGTCGCTGTTCCAGTCCCACGACTTCGCCGTCGGGTCGCCGGCGCCGGCTTCGGGGGCGGCGAACTCGGTCTGGACCCCAAGGAGATCCTCCCGGCGGAGCCGGCCCACGCCCATGGCCGAGCGCTCCATCCCGAGGGGGCGGAGAACGTTCTCGTCGACGAGTTCGGCGAAGGGCCGGTCGGCGATGCGCCGCGCGATCTCGGTGGCGAGCAGGATGGCCATGCTGGAGTATCCATAGCGCTCGCCGGGAGCGAAGAGCAGCGGCGTCCGCATGGCGGCGGCGACGAAATCCCCGAGCGGCGCGTGGCGGGCGCGGAGGGCGTCGTTCTCGGGGAGCTGGTCGGGCAGGCCGGACACGTGGGTGAGGAGCTGGCCGACGGTGATGCTCTCGCGGCCCCCGCCGGTGAAGTCGGGGAGAAAGCGCTGCGCCGGGTCGTCGAGCGAAAAGGCGCCGTCTTCGTGCAGACGCATCACGGCGGCGGCGGCGATGGGCTTCGAAATGGATCCGAGCAGGAAGCTGCCTCCGGAGGCGGCGGTGCCGAAGCTCTGCGAGAACTCCCGGCCCGCTTGTCGCAACCAGAGAGAGGCGCCCGCGACCTCGCCGTCGGAGACGGACCGGGCCAGGAGCGCGGCGGCGGCTTCGGGGCCTTTTTCACCGAGGGCGGCGGCGAGAGGACCGCCGGCGAGGAGGAGAGAGGATCCTTTGAGGAGGAGGCTGCGTCGTTTCATGGGCTTCTTTGAATGGCCGGGGTCGGGACGGACCCGCCGGGTGTCGCGACGCTACAGGCCGCCGAAGCGCCGGTGGCGGCGCTGGTATTCGGCGATGGCGGCCTCGAGATGCTCGCGCCGGAAGTCGGGCCAGAGCACCTCGCTGATGACGATCTCGGCGTAGCTGATCTGCCAGAGGAGGAAGTTCGAGACGCGGCATTCCCCGCTGGTGCGGACGAGGAGGTCGGGGTCGGGAATGCCGGCGGTGTGGAGGTGCTCGGCGAAGGTCGCGCCGTCGAGGTCCTCGGGGTCGAGGACGCCCGCTTTGGCCTTGCGCATGAGGGCGCGCGCGGCATCGACGATCTCCTCGCGCGAGCCGTAGCTGAGGGCGACGACGAGGGTGAGCCCGTCGTTGGCGGCGGTGCGCTCGATGGATTCCCGCACCTGGCGCCGGTTTCTCTCGGGGAGTCGCTCGAGGTGGCCGATGACCCGGAGCCGGATGTTGTTCTTCATCAGGGTCGGCGTCTTTTCCTGCAGAAAATGGGCGAGCAGGCCCATGAGGGCGTCGATCTCGGACTCGGGCCGCTTCCAGTTTTCGGAACTGAAGGCGTAGAGGGTGAGGTAGTCCACGCCGAGGTCGCCGCAGGCGCGCAGCACGTCCTCGACCGACTCGGCTCCGGCGCGGTGCCCCTCGCGCCGCGGCAGGTCGCGGGCGGCGGCCCAGCGGCCGTTGCCGTCCATGATGATGGCGATGTGCCGCGGGATCTCTTTATCGGGATCGAGCGCGGTCATGCACGGGGGGCGGCGGCGCGGGACCGCTCAGCGGAGGATGGTTTGGTCGCGTGCCGGACCCACCCCGACCATGCTCACGGGTGCCCCGGTCTCCTTTTCGACGAACTCGAGGTAGGCGAGGGCCTTGGGCGGCAGGTCGCCGTAGCCGGTGATGCCGCTGGTCTCGGTGCGCCAGCCGGGCAGGGTCTCGTAGACCGGCGTGGCGCGGGCGAAGTCGGCGACCGATGCGGGGGGCAGGCGCAGGCGCCTGCCGTCGAGTTCGTAGTGGGTGCAGACGGGGATCTCGTCGCAGTCGTCGAGGCCGTCGAGGATGGTGATGGCGAGCTCGTCGAAGCCGTTGACCATGGCGGCGTAGCGCACGAGGACGAGGTCGAGCCAGCCGCAGCGGCGCTTGCGTCCGGTCGTGGCGCCGAACTCGCGGCCCATCTTGTGGAAGCGGCCGGCGAGGTCGTCGTTCTGCGTGGGGAAGGGACCCTCGCCGACGCGGGTGGTGTACGCTTTGGTGACGCCGACGACGCGGTCGATGCGCTGCGGGGGCACGCCGGAGCCGGTGCAGGCCCCGCCGGAGGTGGTGTTCGACGAGGTGACGTAGGGATAGGTGCCCTGATCGATGTCGAGATAGGTGCCCTGGGCGCCCTCGAAGAGCAGGGAGCGCCCCTCGCCGATGGAGCGGTGCAGGATCTCGACAGTGTCGGCGCAGTAGGGGGCGAGACGTTCGCCTGCGGCGAGCAGTTCGGCGAGCGCGGCCTCGGCATCGAGCGGGTCCATGCCGACGCTTTCGAAAAGCGGGTTGCACTCGGCGACGCGGGCGCGGAAGCGGTCGGCGAAGGCGCCGGGATCACCGACGAGGTCGTGGAGGCGGAAGCCGACGCGGTCGATCTTGTCGCCGTAGGTCGGTCCGATGCCGCGCTTGGTGGTGCCGATCTTGCTCGAGCGCCTCGCCTCCTTGTAGGCGTCCATCTCGCGGTGGAAGGGCATCACGAGGTGGGCGCGGTCGGAAATGACGAGGTTCTCGGGCGAGACCGGCACGCCCTGGCCGAGGAGTCCGTCGATCTCGCCGAGGAGCGCGACGGGGTCCATGACGACGCCGTTGCCGATGACGCAGAGCTTTCCGGGCCAGAGGATGCCCGAGGGGATGAGGTGCAGGATGTACTGCACTCCGTCGCTGATGACGGTGTGCCCGGCGTTGTTGCCCCCCTGGGGGCGCACGACGACGTCGGCGCCCTCGGTGAGGAGATCGACGATCTTGCCTTTGCCTTCGTCGCCCCACTGGGCGCCGATCACGATGGTGTTGGACATGTTGGACGTAGCGGAATGGTCGGGGGAACGCGGGCGAAGACGCGCCCGCGCGGGTCGGGCGGGAGGCCGCGGCGGCGGTCGGAGGGGGAGGGCGTCGGCAAATTCAGCCGACCTTCATCGAGGCCGAGAGGACGGCGAGGGCGATGGCCGAGAGGACGGCGATCACGCCGATGATCATGGCGACGATGGCGAGGGGATCCTTTTTCGCCACCTTCTCGATGGGGGAAAGGTCGCCGTATCCGGCGGGGCGGCGCGAGGCTTCGGCGATCTCGCCGCTGACGCCGCTGCCGTAGCCGCTGCCCCCGCCGCCGACGGAGGCTTCGGCGCCCGCTTCGTCGGCGGCCTGGCCTTCCTCCTCGAACACCGCCTCGATCGAGCCGAATTGGATGCGGGATCCGTGGGCGAGGGTGGTCTCGGTGACGGCCTCGCCATCGACGAAGGTGCCGTTGGTGGAGCCGAGATCCTGGATCTGGAAGACGCCTCCGAGGTTGAGGAGCACGGCGTGGGATCCCGAGAGGGACACGTGGTCGATGACGATGTCGCTCTCCGGCCCGCGGCCGAAGGTGATCTGTTCGTAGCCGTCGAGGGCATACTGGAGGGGATCCTGATCGGGGAGATAGAGGGTGATGCTGGCCATAGGAAGGGGAGTTTTACCACGGATCACCGGGTTTGATCAATGAGATTGGCGAATTCCTCGAAGAAGTAGGCGGCATCGTTGGGCCCGGGGGCCGCCTCGGGATGGTATTGCACGGAAAAGACGGGGTGATCGCGGTGCCGCATGCCCTCGACGGTGCCGTCGTTGAGATTGAGGTGGGTCACCTCGATGTCGGCGGGAAGGGTGGTCGGGTCGGTGGCGAAGCCGTGGTTCTGCGAGGTGATCGCGATGCGGCCGGAGCGGAGGTCCTTGACCGGATGGTTGCCGCCGCGATGGCCGAACTTCAGCTTGAAGGTGCTGCCGCCGAGAGCGTGGGCGAGGACCTGGTGCCCGAGGCAGATCCCGAAGATGGGCTTCTTGCCGACGAGCTGGCGGATTTCGCCGTGGATGTAGCCGAGCGCGGCGGGGTCGCCGGGGCCGTTGGAGAGGAAAATGCCGTCGGGATCGCGGGCGAGGACTTCGGCGGCGGGGGTGCGCGATCCGACCACCTCGACGTCGAAGCCCTGGCGCCGCAGGCTGCGGAGGATGTTTCGCTTGATGCCGAAGTCGTAGGCGACGATGCGGTATTTCGTCTCGGGCAGCGGCTTGTAGCACTGGCCGCCGACCTCGACTCTGGGCTCGTCGAGGGAGGGGTTGACGAGGGTCCATTCGCGGCTGAACTCGCCGTCGGGATCCCATTGGTAGCCGTCGGCGGTGGTGACCTCGCGGACGAAGTCGGAGCCCTCCATGGCGGGGGCCTCGCGGGCCATGGCGACGGCGGCGGCGGGGTCGAGGCTACCATCGGTGCAGAGGGTCGCCCGCATCGTGCCGGCGACGCGCAGCCGCTTGGTGAGGGCGCGGGTGTCGATGCCCTCGATCCCGGGAACCCCGGCGGCCTCGAGGTAGTCGTGCAGCGAGCCCTCACTGCGCCAGTTGCTGGGCGTCTCGCAGAGCTCCTCGACGACGAAGCCGCGCACGTGGACGGCGTCGCTCTCGGCGTCAGCCTCGCCCACGCCGTAGTTGCCGATCATCGGATAGGTCATGGCGACGAACTGGCCGCGGTAGGAGGGATCGGTGAGGATCTCCTGGTAGCCCGTCATCGACGTGTTGAAGCACGCCTCGCCGGTGCTGGTGGTCGCGGCGCCGAAGGCGGAGCCGTGGTAGACGGTTCCGTCCTCGAGCGCGAGGATGGCTTTGTGTTTCGCTCGGGCCATGGAAGCTGCCGGCCGGATGGCGGGCCTTGGGAGCTTGGCAGAAAAGCGGACGCTTTCAAACGCTTTGTCGCCGCTCCGAACCGCCGCGCCGCGCCGCGCCGTCACGTCGCAGAGGATCAGCCCTTCACCAGATACTGGAAGGCGGCGAATCCGAGCAAGAGGAAGATGACGGCAATGAAGATTCCGAGAAAGATGGCCATGGTGGAAAGAGTTAGCACAATTCGGACGTTTGCCAAATCGGAAGAATCATCGGGGCCGCACGATGTCTCCGCCCTGTCCCGTTCTGGCCCGGAGCATCGGGAAATCGTTGGCGGCGCGGCTCTGCGCCCCTACCTTTCCCGCTTTCTCCGTCTTTCCCCGCCTTTCGCACCCAACGCCCGCCCGCCATGGACAAAGCCCCCCTCGTCGCCGCCCT